>JAEUIE010000041.1 GCA_016795155.1 Planctomycetia bacterium
CATCGCGTCCAGGCTGGCCTGCGGATCGGCACAAACAAACACGTTGATCTGTTGCGCTACACTGCCTGGCTGGTGCATCTGCGTCATGCCCCCAAGTCATCCTCTTCGCAAGACCATCATCCCGTAGTTGATCTGGAGCAATTAGCAGCAGATGGTGCTGCATTGGCCTCACAGGGAAAACTGAGCAGTAAGCAGGAACTGGTATTGGGAGCCATGCTGACTGAAACCAATTTATCACGAGTAGCCGACCAAACCGGAGTAGGAAGGACGACGATTCACCGCTGGATGAAGGAACCGCAGTTCCGTTCAGCCCTGCGTCAGGCACGACGTGAGGTCGTGGAATCAGCCATAGGTCAACTGCAGACGGCGTCGGCACAGGCAGTGGAAACGCTCATTACGGTGGCACGCACAGGGCGTCGCGATGGTGATCGAGTGCGAGCCGCCATGGCACTTCTGGAGCATACTTACAAAGGTTTGCAGGAGCAGGAAATGCTCCACGGTATCCCTTCTCCAGATACGCCTTCTCCCATGTCCTCTGCGGATGTCGTTGAGCTGTTGGGCACTCGTCTACGGCAGCTGGATCAGGCACCATTATCCACTCCCGAAAAAGCACGTTTAACAGCCAGTCTGTCAGATGCATTGTTACGTGCCATTGGTGTAGATGTCCTGGATAAGCGGCTGGAAGCGCTGCAGTCGGTGTTACATGCCAGAAAGAAAAGATCATGAAACTACCAGGCTTAAATATGCTCTATCCGCAACTCATGATTCGAGAAAGGATACCCTTGTTGCTCGCGGCGCATCTGAGAAAGGATGATGCCGAGTACCAGAGGTTATTCAGCAGTGCACCCCGTCGAAAGATAGGCTTGCCGAATCACTTCTTACCCGAGCAGGCGCTGCACGCACTGGCACAACAGTATATTCGCGATCAGCTGGAATTGGTGGGCACCCATTTCCTGGCATTGCATCAGATCAATGACGAATCAGCGACTGCCGATTGGAATCTGGTGGCGCATACCACGGCTTATGTGTTTCAGATCAATACGCAGGCTTGGAAATTGCTTTGTGAAGGGCAGGGGATTGCTGCAGCAGACTTGAACCGGGGTAATTATGACGGACTGCTCTTGCCCTACAGTCAAATGCACATGCCTTCGCCAACTCAAGAAGAAGTTCTGAAACTATTGGAGCGACATGGCATCGATGCGAAGCAACTCGTCACGGTTGAACAGACTTTGCAGCAATGGAACTTGCAACTCCAGGAAATGTCCCATTACTTTCAGTTACAAGAGGTCCCCTTATGAAAGCCAAACTGTCCTACGAATGCCTCACCCCGGAAGAACGGTTTCGACTCATCCTGGCAGCAGGAAGTCGCAACGATGATACGGAGCGTGAACGACTGTCAAAGGCAAGCCAACCTCGCACTATCTCGATGTCCGATCACTGGCCATATGCTCAGGCATTCCTGGAACTGTCAGACTTTACTTATCTGAAACTCTTCAACCTGGCGGTTACCTATCTCGATTGCCTGCTTCATCAGAAGGCCACCAATAGCAGCGCAAGTGATCCTGCTGAAATAGTCAATGAAGATAGATGCGAACATCTCGACCAGTTTCTGGTGCTCGGCTATCACCTGCGAACCTATTACGCTGGTTGGGAGTTGTTCTGTCAGCAAATGAGTCTGCCAGCTCAGTTGCTCTGGGAGAAAAATCCTGGCATCGAACGGTTACAACAGGCACTGGAGTTATGTCAGGAAGCCGCATTGACGGTGGAAGGTTACCACGCGTGGATGTGCCGTCGACATTCGGTCGAACCGCCATCGGTTAGCAGCCTGTGCCGTGTGCCTGAGATCATCCAACAAGAGTATGAAGAAACCTATCAGGAGCGAAAACGCTGGTGGCAGGGCATGTGCTAAATGTAAATGGAACACTTTTTATGAGAGAAAGATGAATCCTGACAGATTCGAATCAATCGGCTTGGCGAAAAAGGCCATAAAACAACGGGTATTCGCATAGTTTGTCGATCTTCGATTCGTTTGGAACACTTCTGTCACTTTTTTGAAAGTGTTCCATTTTGTTCCATTTTGTTCCATTTGCAGAGACATAGGCGGGGCGCAAAAGTCTGAAATGTGTAACAAAACGTAACATTTTGTAACATTCTCGGAGGTTACGGTACTCGTTTGCAGCCTGCTGTTTCGCTGTGTTGGTGTTGGGGTTCCCGGAGAAGTGGGGGAGCGAGAAGTTTCTTGGTCAAAGGTTGTGAAATGATAATGATTGCTCCATCATTGTGGCTAGGTTAAATTGCAGTGCAACGGAAACTGGAACTTCTATATGTGGCACACTGCTGATGGCTTGCGAGTCCTCACTGCACAAGAGTGGAAGGTGTTTACATTAGGTCTTGATCTGCTTTGGTCGTTACTGGACGCTGATCTGCAGAATGGTACAGAATCCAGGTTAACTGACGTTGAGGTATTTGAGTCCCTGTCGCATCCGCAGAAGATTCTGATACTGAGCCAGGTGGCAGAGGCTCTACATGAGAGCGCTGTGCCCGCGCCTCCTGACCATCCTTATTATAATGCAGCCGCTCAAGCTGTTATCCAGATCATGCAAGGGATGCTACACGATGAAATTGAATATGGTGAGTCCGATGACAATCAGCAAGCCTTATGGCAAGTCTTCGACTGGAATGCAATGAGATCATGGGAGCCTAAATCCATCAAGAAGATGAAGCGGAAGGATTGGGATAGTCTCGTGCGTATGTTTGAAGAAAGTATTGTGGACGGGGATCACGAGCTTGCAGCCCTGGTTATGGATAAATCTCCCGAACAAGCAGCCGCCTTCAAGCAGATCATGGGGATTGATTCAGATTATTACACGGCGATTCCGCCAGAACCGACTGAAGAAATGCTCTCCCAGGCACAAGCTACCTTGACACGGCTCCTTCGATCTTAGTCCACTCTTTTGGTGCTGGCGTAATATCTCCAGGTTGTGAGTAGCCTCCTGATTCTCTGGATCATGAGTTAGTATCTCCTGCAGCAGTTGGCGTGCTTCTTTCCCGTCCTCAACAACATCGACCTGCTCATGATCCTCGGCTACGACTTCAAATCCGCCGTCAGCATCCTGACGCGGATGTACGACCAGCATCGTTCGCGGTTGCCGCACATCGAATTGCCCACTGCATCAAAATAAAGAGACTGTTCTTCCACCTGACCTCTGGGATCGTACCTTGTCCCTTACAACACTCTGATCATATTTTTTCACCATTGGTACCCGGCACGGGGACAACTATTGCACCTCATGCTATCTATTCTTAATAAATATCCTCTTCATATTGTAATCGATAATAAATTTGTGCTTTTCTATAATATCACATCCAATTATCCCATCAATATGATCAATGTTCCTCAATTCATATGATTTGTTGATGTATGACAAATCAAGTGACATAAAGTATGATTTCTTCATGTTAACTCCACCAATTATTGCAATACTTGTTTCACAGACGTGGCTTACATTAGATGTTCCAAGTAGATCTGAACCTAATACTCCATCAATTCTTTTCCATTTAAAATTCCTGTCCTTTAGCAATGTTGAATTTAAGTAAGAGTCAGCAGCGCCTGTATCAACCAACATATTGTAATATTTATCATTGCATCTCATTGATATTATCATCTGTTTCGCCTTGTTAATTTTAGGATAATTAACCACATACCCATTATTAAAATATCTAATAGATTCGGCGTCAATAGAATTGAGCAGCAGTATGTAAAAAATCAATGAAATTGCAGTTTCCATAACCTCTCTCCTTTCCGCAAGGTTTAACTTTTATTATTGTGGTATTTTTTCCGCCTCATGTGGTATTCGTTTTGGTGGGTGTTTTTCGTAATTTGGCACAGAAGGATTTGGATTAGGATCACCTGGAACGATTGGCATTATAGGGAAAAAGGGAATAGGGAACGGTGTCGGCAGTATTGGCGGCAATTGCACAGGTGGTGGCAATCTTCGAGCCGGTCCATCTGGATTTTTTTTTGGCAATTTGGGCCATGGCTCTAAAGGTGCTGTTACACGTATTTGGAGAAGTATTGCATGCATAAATGATATTCCAATAAGTGAAGCACCAACGGGTGGGCCTGTTGGTGGAGGTACTGGTGTTGGGAATGGAGAGCCATTAGGATTGCCAACTCATCCAGGTGTTGGACCTCCGCAAGTTAATCAAACCATTCTTCCATTATTGCCAGATCCCACCATCGACATTCGAGGATGGGACGTTTTTGATGATTGGGTTTTTAAGAGAATAGACGGAGGATGGATTTTTATCGATCCAGGCCTATAATTTATTAAGTAATGGAAGCGATTTGTATGCGGGTGGCGAAATTGGCAAGCTTATGTTTAGAGAACATAAGGAGCTAATAATTCGTGCTTTCAACCCACTTAATCCATCTTGGTTTGCGGCGCTCACAAGTTAAACACAAAGATCTCTTTTGAACTTAGAGCGTTATTTCTAATGAGTGTCCATGTTATGAGTGCCATTAAAGCATATAAACAATATATTCAATCGAAGTATCACTGCGATGCATGGTACTTCGACTCAAAAGATATTCATAGTTTAATTGTTATTCATATGTTTACATTATCCAATCACCCTTTCTCTAAAGCGTGTTATATTATTGATGCACAAGGAATCTGTAGCGATGGTTTTTTTACGATATTAGAGTCTAGTGATGTTAAAGACTTTCATGATGCTGCATCGCGCATGATTACAGGAGAGCTACTTCAAAGTAAGATAGACAAATTTAACAAAAGATTTGAAAACGAAACATTCAACGGAACGATTACAACTAGCGTTGAAAATATAATTAGAGAATACAATTTAGCCATTGGATTGAGAAAATACCCATTGAAGCCTTCGGCTCCAGATAATCAAGTTATAACTTGAAATTATTACCTTAAGTGTAATCAACCGTCAGGTACAATAGTGGCCGAAAAGCCAGAACTGACAAAGAGACACGAAGGCCATTTACGAATAAACATGAGAGCGCGACTGAATCAAATCTTGTCAACGACAGGCGAGTGTCTTCCATCTCACGTTGCTCGGCGGCGGTAGCTCTTCAAAAGGCCGCCCAGCCGAAGCCTAGAACTTCTCTAATATGTGGCGATTGTCAGCAATCCATTCCATTGTAACCCATTAATCAGCAATACCATCGGCTGATGAAAAATTCTCTCTTCCTCAGGGCAGATAGTTCGCAAACGCCCTCTATAAGGAGGATTGTTAGTTCGTGCCGTGGACAGCACTTCTTCGTCACACATCGATCAGCCCGATTGTGGGAAGATTACGAAGGAAATACAGGGAAAACAGAAGATAGTGGTATTTCACTTACGGAACAGCGCCGTAATAGAAATTCGCAGGGTTGCTTGACCGGTACGCATTGAACTGATCAAAGGTCAGATTCCATTGATCGATTTGCGTAACATGCGGCATGGGGGATGGCGCCTCGTCGGCTTCCCCCAGAATAATAGGCGTGAATCGGTTTCTGATCATCCGAATCGCCGCCTGTCCAACAGTCTGATCGCCATAGAAGTGATCCATGGCGAATTGCGCCGAGGGGTTGGTGACCCAATGCCCGCCTTCATAGAACCTGAGCTGCTGCACGAACCCGATCACACCATTTTGACGTCGCGGTCCGAGGTGAATCCGCCGTATCTGAACACCGGCGAGAAAGTTCTTCATCTTCACGTCACGCACCCCTCGTTCGTGACACTGATCCTTTTTGATGCTAAAATGGCTCTCGACATAATCCTGCGTGTGGACCGATTTCTTCACCCTGACGGCATACAAAAAGGTGTCGGTCGCCAGGAACAGGCCGGTCGCTTGCGGGACTCCGGAAACCGATGCCTTGGCAATCATGACCGGAAGCTTTTTATTAGCATCGCGCAACATCCGAAAATTCCACTTGCTCAGATTGCGTACCGTTTCCGTCGCCGGCAGCGTGGGCAGGGAGTAGATGTTCTGGTCCTCGATCAACGGAAAGCCCACGGGAATCGAAACGTCGGCAGCAACACTGTTTACGGAGTAAAGGCAGTTGTCGCCAGAGGCGCCACGCGCATAGAGCTTGGAACCGACAACAGGATCACTGAATGGATGCCAGGGCTGATTCATATTCATGACGCCGAGGTCAGCGCGCGCCTTCGCACCGCCATGCAGGCAGACCGTCTCGAACGGACGGGTGTCACCACGGTAGGCAATCGCGACATCAATCGGCCTGCCGCTCTTCTGGACGCTGATCCGATCGAGAAACATATTCCTGGCGAGAGGGTCTGACGAGCCCACTCGCGTGTAGGGCATCTCTTTGAAGCCGACTTTCAGCAGCTTGGTCAGCATGGTGCGATAGTGACCGGGTCGCGCATTCAAATCCCTTGGTTCGGGTATTACCTGAATGAGCGCGGCGGCGACCCGGTTGGCTTCGGTCATCTGCTGGGTCGATGTCATCGCCGCGATATTCACGGGGAACAGGGGGGCGAGGACATCCGCGATCACTTCCTTGAGCGCTCGGTCGTCACGGTTATTAATCGCGATTTCCTTCCAGAAATAGGCAAACCACCAGCCAAAGCCCCATTCTCTGCTGTTGTCATAGATCGTGTTGGCATCACGCACTTGCGACCACAGCTTGCCTTTGATCCAGTCACCATAGGCCATACGTTACCTAGCTTTCTTGTATTCGACCACGACGATGCCCGAGAAGTGTAGCTTTTCTGAGAAGCAGTGACAATCATGAAATCAGGAAATCGGTGAAGTTGAAGTCCGTCAGGTACAATAGTGACCGAAAAGCCAGAACTGAACAAAGAGACACGAAGGCCATTTACGAATAAACATGAGAGCGCGACTGAATCAAATCTTGTCAACGACAGGCGAGTGGCTTCCATCTCACGCCTCTCGGCGCTCGTAGCTGCTCAGAAGCCTGCTAAAAAAGGGGGTTGCATGAACCTCTCTAATACAGCCTGCTTAACAGCCAGCCCCTCCGGAGAGATATCTTGGCGACAAACCTCTCTCCCTCACCGAAAGAGATAGGTGAACCAGTTAACACCGATTTTTAGACCCATTCCATAACTCATTATGCCACAGTATGTTGGGCCGACATCATTTCTCTCTACACCATGCAGAAAACATCTTGAAGCGCGCCCTATTTCATCCCATGCGTTCGCGCGTTCTCCTATCCACATCGCTCTTGGCTGTCGGCTCTGCACTCGGGTGGTTGGTCGCATCTGGACGAATCGCCGAGGTCATTGCCCACGAATCGAAGCCTCAAGCGAAAGGTGATGCTTCTGCGAGTTTCGATCGCACCGTGCTACCGATAGCTTCGCCCCCGTTCAGCGGCAAAATCGGCATGGATATTGGCTCGGCCCGTGGACTTCACCTAAAAGTTGCCGTATAAGTTCACTGGTAAGATCGAGAGTGTGGTCATCGACATGAAATAACTTGTCATTGATCTTGAGGACGGGATTGTTTCCCGGACCGCGTTCCCAACCCGATCTTGACTCAACCCAAGGTTTCATCCCATGCGTTCGCGCGTTCTCCTATCCACATCGCTCTTGGCTGTCGGCTGTGCACTCGGGTGGTTGGTCGCATCTGGACGAATCGCCGAGGTCACCGCCCGCGAATCGAAGCCTCAAGCGAAAGGTGATGCTTCTGCGAGTTTCGATCGCACCGTGCTACCGATCGCTTCGCCCCCGTTCAGCGGCAAAGTCGGCAACACTTATAAGGACTCTATAGAGGCTTGGCCGGTGTTGCCGTCGGCCCCGAAAGGGGCACCGAACGTCGTGGTGATCTTGCTCGACGATGTCGGTTACGGGCAGATCAGCACGTTCGGCGGGCCAGTGCCGACGCCAGCGCTGGATAAGTTGGCGGCGGATGGGCTCAAGTATACCCGGTTCCATACGACAGCGATCTGTGGCCCGTCCCGGGCGGCCCTGATCACGGGCCGGAACCACCACAATTGCGCCACCGGGTTTCTGGCTGAGTGGGCCACCGGTTTCGATAGTTACAACAACCTGATCCCGCGGACCACTGCAACGATGGGCCGTATTTTGCGCGATAACGGTTACTCGACGTCCTGGCTTGGCAAGAACCACAATACGCCCGACTGGGAAAGTAGCATCGCCGGTCCTTTCGACCGATGGCCGACTGGTCTGGGATTCGACTACTTCTATGGGTTCATCGGCGGCGAGACGCACCAGTATTACCCGGTGATTTTCGAGAACCAGACGCCGGTCGAGCCGAGCAAATCGCCGGAAGAAGGTTACCACTTCATGGCGGACATGACGGACAAGGCGATCAACTGGATGCGGTACAGTAAGTCTGTCGCCCCGCAGAAGCCGTTCCTCATGTACTTCGCCCCCGGTGCCGCCCACGCACCGCACCACGCACCGAAAGAATGGCGGGACAAGTTCAAGGGCAAGTTCGACGCAGGATGGGAGAAAGTCCGAGAAGAGACGTTCGAGCGGCAGAAAAAACTTGGCGTAATACCACCGGACACGAAACTCACGCCGCGCCCCGAATGGGTGCAGGAGTGGGACAAATTATCCGCCGATCAGAAAAAACTCTACGCAAGGCTCATGGAGAACTTCGCCGGCTACCTATCGTATGCCGACCACGAAACCGGCCGACTGCTGGATGCCATCAAGGAACTGCCGGACGCAGAAAACACGCTGGTGATCTACATCGTCGGCGACAACGGCGCAAGCTCGGAGGGTGGGTTCGACGGCACCATCAACGAGGTCAAGAGCCTGAGCGGGATTCAGACACCGCTTGCAGAGACGATCAAGCACCTGGACAAGATCGGCGAACCGAGCACCGAACCGCATTACCCGGTCGGATGGGCATGGTGCGGGAACACCCCGTTCCAGTGGGTGAAGCAGGTGGCCTCGCACTTGGGCGGCACGCGCAACCCGATGGTGGTGTCGTGGCCGGCACGGATCAAGGACAAGGGAGGCACTCGTGACCAGTTCCTCCACCTGATCGACGTCCTTCCGACCATTCTCGAGGCCTCAGCACTGCCTGCACCGAAATCGGTGGACGGCATCGCTCAGAAGCCGATGGATGGAGTGTCGTTCCTGTCGACGTTCGACAAGAAGGACGCGAAGCCCGTTCGCAACCGCCAGTACTTCGAGGTGTTCAGCAACCGGGCGATCTACGATGACGGGTGGATGGCCTGTGCCCAGCACACGTTCCCCTGGCGGCAGGACTTCGCACCGGGCAACTGGGAGAAGGACAAATGGGAACTGTACAACCTGAAGGAGGATTACAGCGAAGCCAACGACCTCGCTGCGAAGATGCCGGGGAAGCTGGCCGAGATGAAAAAAATATTCGACGCTGAGGCGCAAAAGTACGGTGTCTACCCACTCGACGACCGCGGGATTGGCCGCCTCATCTCGCCGAAGCCGACGCCGTCTGACCCGACCCGCAAGTCCTTCACGTTCTTCACCGGGGCTAAGCGTCTGGCAGAGACCGCCGCACCGAACGTCAAGAATAAGTCTCACACAATCACGGCCGATGTCGTTGTGCCCGAGAAGGGGGTCGAGGGCGTCATCCTCGCGTTCGGCGGGCAGTCCGCCGGATTCTCCCTGTACGTCGACAAGGAAGGGAAGCTCATCTACCACTACAACTGGTTTGAAGACGAACGTACCTCTGTGACATCGCAGGAGCCGTTGCCGAAAGGCAAGGTTACGGTCGTCGTGCGTTTCGACTACCAGGGCAAGTCCGGCGAGGTCGGCAAAGGCGGGATGGTCACTCTCACGGTGAATGGAAAAGAGGTCGGATCCGGTCAAATTAAGCAAACGGTCGCCGGCCGCTTCGGCATCGACACGTTCGGCGTGGGCGAGGACAGCGGTTCACCCATTGTGGACACGTACAAGCCGCCGTACAAGTTCACCGGCAAGATTGAGAAGGTCACAATCGATTTGCAGTAAATCTGATCGGCAAGGCCACAAGGTACAATAGTGTCCGAAAAGCCAGAAATGAAAAAAGAGATTCGAAGGCCCACTTACTGATGGGCTGAGTTGAGTTTTTGGGAGTCGCAATGAGTAATTCGGTGACCATTCATCTAATCGGTCCGGATGAGTCAGAGCGTTTGGATAAGTTCTTTGTCTACCTGCGAGAACACGTGGCTGAGAACGGTGCATCTGGCATTGGTTACTTTCTACCAATGCCTCGAGAATCATCGAACTTCTCGATCGAGCGTGAAGAACGTTTTCGCAGCGCCTTGACTGTCGAATTTGCCAAGCCAGGCTGGCGTCGCTTGTGGCTGGCGTTATCATCCAGTGGCCAGATTGCAGGTCATATCGACTTACGAGGGCACCCCGAGCATTTCGCCTCACATCGATGTCTGCTTGGAATCGGTGTGTGTAGCCTCAACAGGAAATCCGGAGTAGGCTATTCTCTGCTTGAATTTGCGGCAAGTTGGGCACGCACAACTGGGCAATTGGAGTGGATTGATCTTCAGGTTCTCAGTGTCAATGAAGCCGCCAAGAAACTCTATTATCGGTTTGGCTTTGTCAAGGTTGGAGAAGTGCCTGAAATGTTCGAACTTGATGGACAACGCTTTGGGTATACTTATATGGCACTCCGTCTCTGCAACGCATCAATCTCCACAAGTCCAAATCTGCCAACGGTATGACATCATATTTCCACCCCGCCAGACTACCGAATGAGCAGACAATTCGCGATCAAAATCGGCACATTCAGCCAGCAAATCTGGAACAGGGAAATGGACATCTCTCCTACAGCCTGGTTAACGCCAAACCGCTTGGTAGAGAGAAATCGAGGCATTTTCTCTCTACCAGGGTGGAGAGAGGTTTTTCGTGGGTTAACAGCCTTTCATGATTTGGTTTGATGTAAGTAGATAATTATCAACAGCTTCCACTGACACGCTCTCTCTGCACTTTAATGAGAGAGAACATCTTGAAGCGCGCCCCATAGGGGGAGCTTGCAAGCCTTCATCGAGGCTGTTATTACAACACGGTTTACGCCCGACGCCAGGCAGAGAGTCTGGCGTTTTTGCGTTGAATCTTGGAAGGGTTGTAGCGGTTGGCAGGATGAGCCGGAGCGTTAGAGAGAGGTTCATTTTTGCTTAAGGTTTGGTGTTAGTGACTGTGTGGGGTCAATAAGCTCTCTGGTTCTCTGTTTGGGGAGTACAAGGGGGTTAACTTGACTCGAAGGCACCTGCGGGACATCGGTAAGAAACATGGTGCCGACAGTTTTCGGGCCAATATACGCCACCAGCCTCGTTGTGTGAGGGGCGACTAAGCAAGATAGTTTCGAAGCTTCAACCATTAGGGAGGGGGACTTCGTCTTCGCAGGATGCTTATCTCGGATAAGAAGCAAACGTTGAGTCTCTCGCGTCGGACTTTGTTCCTTGGGAACGGATTAATAGTGTGAAGTGGAGCCGATTGTAGCCATGAACATCTAACGAGACGTGCTGACCTGCTGTATCTGATCGTTGAGGACAAAGTCAATGAACTTGTGCCCAATTTCAGTCACAATTATTGTTGGCTTAGCATTTGAAGATACTGCGGTAAGCGGCTGTATCACATAGAGTCCAGGGAAGTCTTCAAGGTCGCTTGAAACACGTACAAGGCTGCGGGCCTTTAAATCATCACAGGCCAATTTGAAAAAGTCGGTACTCAAATCGATGTTGGTTTTCTTTTTGAATTCATCGTAAAGCTGCTGATACTTGATTAGATGTGCTACTTTTCTTTCAGTGGAACAAAGAAATTCAAGAACTTTCAAATGTGAAGGTGAGAGTTCATCAACATACCGTATGAACAAAAGCTCCAGGTCTGCATTTAGGTCGATTCCTTTCGCCGTGTTCAACACTACTGTCTTTAGCGCTAGCAGCTTCTCTGCTTGGTGATTCCGAATGGCTACGTGCGTAGCGTGTAGTAGCACCGACACAAACTTTTCATCTGCTATGATTCGATCGACTAGGCTATCGTCATTCTGTTGCAGTTGCGCAAGATCTTGAGCTACATTGCACATCCATTCATTTTTTCTTCTCTCGATGGGTGGGGTGAGTATCGCATTGAATATCTCCACCGCAGGCCCCCCCACAATTGGGATAGTGGAAATAAGGGCGCGTAAAAGGGTGTGGATTGTATCCCTTATTTCAGGCTTTGGAGGAAGCAAAGAGTCCTTCATCCAGCACGTATTCCAAATAAAACGATGAGCCACAACCCATCTCGTGGCTTGCAGAGTATGTTGTCGCGATTCCACATCGATTCCTTAGCCTTTTAGGTGGATGGTCACCTAGTTGGTTATCCAACAGCCCAGCTTGTGGTTATCCCGCTGTTCTAGGTATTTTGGGCTTCTTTCAAAATGGCTTTCAAGCTAAACACCTCCTTTCGATTCTGAATTGTAATTCGATGACGAGACCATTTTATTTCTTCAACTTCTCCGCTATCGCAGTGAACTGCTCCAGCGCAGTCTCCAAGTCGTCGGCAATCTCTTGCGCCAGAATATCTGGCTCTGGTAGATCATCTGAATCTTCCAGGCTTTTATCCTTGAGCCAGAAGATGTCGAGATTTACCTTGTCCCGCTTGATCAGGTCTTCGTAGTCGTAGCTTCGCCAGCGGCCTTCCTGGTTGGCTTCGCTCCAGAGGGGTTTGCGGAGGTGGCGTTTACCGGGGCGGTAGCATTCGACGAACTCATCGAGGTCGGCGCGTTTCAGGGGATTGGTCTTCTGGGTGAAGTGCATGTTGGTTCGCAGGTCGTACACCCATAGCGTCTTCGTCCACGGGTTCTCCTGGGCGGGTTTGGCATCCAAGAAGAGGACATTGGCCTTCACGCCTTGGGCGTAGAAGATGCCTGTAGGCAGTCGAAGCAAGGTATGCACATCACATTGCTTGAGCAGGTTCTTGCGCACCGTTTCGCCTGCTCCACCTTCAAACAACACATTGTCCGGTACCACAATGGCACAACGGCCATTCACCTTGAGCAGCGTCTTCACATGCTGAACGAAGTTGAGCTGCTTGTTCTTGGTCGTCGTCCAGAAGTCCTGGCGTTCGTAGGCGGTATCTTCCTTCTCTAGGTCGCCTTCTTCATTGACGACTGCAATACTGCTTTTCTTCCCAAACGGTGGATTGGTCAGCACTACGGAGAATCGTTCACCTGGGTCATTCGCCAGACTGTCCACGCCAGACTTGATCGGGCATGGGTCAGCATCGATACCATGCAGGTAGAGATTCATAATGCACAGCCGGGCGGTGTTGGGGACTAGCTCCCAGCCTTTGACGAACTTCGTCCGCAGGTGCTTCTTCTTGTCCTTGTCGAGATTGCTCCCCTGATGTTTGACCACGTAATCGTAAGCAGATAAAAGAAACCCACCTGTACCAGCAGCCGGATCACAAACTGTATCATTCGCAGTGGGCTGAACACAATCGACGATAGCTTTGATGAGTTCCCTGGGTGTGAAGTATTGGCCAGCGCCCTTGGGGCTTTCGGCTGCACTTTTGGAGAGTAACCCTTCGTAGATGTCGCCTTTGACATCAGCCTGCATCGAAGACCATTTTTCGGTATCAATGAGGTCGACGATTAATCGGCGGAGCGTGGCAGGGTTCTGAATTTCAGGGCGGGCTTTCTTGAAAATTTCACCCAGCATGCCCAGCTTCTTGCCCAGTTCTTCGAGGATGTGCCGGTAGTGGGCTTCGAGTTCATCGCCTTCCCGTTTGAGCAGGCTTTCCCAACTGTACTGGGACGGCACGATCGCAGGCCGATTGTAAGGCGGTTTGGTCTGCTCGTCTGCCATCTTGAGAAAGAGCAGAAACGTAATCTGCTCGGTATAGGCCATGTACGAAAGGCCATCGTCTCGCAGAACGTGGGCGAAATTCCAGGCTTTGTTGACGATTTGTTGGGAGTCGTTGGTCATGAATCAGTGCTCTCGACATTACCATTCCGGAAGTTACCGGAAACAAAATAGAACTACACATACTAACTTTGATTACCATAAGTCCTTATCAAATAAGCCTTTGCTCCAGTTCTTTTGGATGTCATGCAACGATATAAGGAAATATCCGGAAGAGTTAGGCATTTGCTTGCCTATCAGTTCGAATATAGAAAGTGCTCTTCCCCAAACCTTGCCTTCGTAAAAAGCCACTCTTTACCAGTAAAGCTAAATCACTGCGAGCAGTGCGCTCTGTGCTCTCAATTTCCTTGGCATAGTCGGCAAGTCTGATTTGTTCGCCAGGCCGTAGTTTTTTCACCAATTGCAACTGTCTTTCATTGAGTCGTGAGTCAGCTGATTTTCGCGAAGACAGGCGATTGATAAATGTTAGGCGAGTTCCAGAGGCATTAGATTCCCAACGAGGCTTTTCAAAGCCAGCTAGCTCAAGCTCTTTGGCAATTAATAGCGTTCCTCTTCCGATCTTTTCGATGTAACCACGTAGGAAGCATACGTTCGCAAGATCGGGATTACGTGGAAGTGAAGGATGTTCACGAAACAATTCCCGCGAAGGCAGTTCATTGGGGAGTGATCCCGCATTCCAGATGCTGAACCGGTCAGGAAATATCTCGATGAAAGTTCCACCCGACACTTGAGAAAGATCACGATGCACTAGGGCATTGATGATTCCTTCTCGAATGGCTCCAAAAGGAAAATTCAGTTGATCTTCTCTTTGAAATTGGTTCTCAATGAATCGTGAAGTTATGCTGATCTTTTGTTTGATGAGTTCCTCGATCCTGCGTAAACAGCCAAAGAGATGCAATATGATGTTCTCGTCAAAAGGTAATTCTGCACCAGTCCGATCAGTACTGTAGGAAGTCACTCGTACAGCAGCTTGCGGAAATAACTTAGTTGGCTTACTCCCGAAAAGTATAACTGCAGCGTTAGTGATTTGACCAAAATGTAAAAGTGATAAATCCTGGAGAACAAGTTTGATATCGGTAGGGTCATTGAAAGATAGCCTACCAGTCGACATGATTTCGTTTGCAGCTAAACGAATCTCGTTTTGATCCAAATCACTAAGTTCGCATCCAAGTGCAGGTTGTCGTTCCCAGCGAAGATCAGATTTTGATCGTTCCAAGATGATTTGATGGATATGCTCTGGATTTGCATGAATGTTCTGAGCACCTTGTCGAATCCAGATAGTACCGTCGATCAAATAAGGCTTTTGCCCCCCTCGCGGAACTTCAATAACCAATATTGGTATGCCATCAACGTCTTCATCAGACACAGTCCAGGAAGCGGCAGGCTTTATTTTTTCGGCTAAATAAGATCTAAGTTGATGTACTTGCTGCAAGCTAATGTTGTATCCAACTAAACTTCTATCTGGCCTGACACCTAAAAAGAGTGTCCCACCCTGACTATTCAAGAAAGAACACACGGTACGAGCAAGCAGGTCACGGTCGTATTGCGCGGTCATTTCAAGTGTTGAACTTTCTTGTTGTGACAACCTTTCGCTCAACTCATTTTTTGTCATGATGTCCTCCGATGTGTAATGCATCTCGGACTTTTGAAACATCGCGAAACTGAGTCTCGATAAAAACAAAAGCATCTGACAAGTGGAAGTACTCTTGAGCCCAATGACTTGCTCTTTTTTCTATAGGAACATGCGCCTGAATGGCGTCATCGTACATCTCCAATACTCGCAAATCGTCAAAGACTGGAGTCTTTTTAAACACAGGCTGTTTCTTCCTGCGCTGTCCCTTCTTGGTAAATAGATATTGCCGCATAAACTGTCGGGTAAATGTAACATGTGTATGAGCGAGAAACCAACGTGGCTTATTCAGCTTAACAGCATGTAATATTTCCTCATGTGTAATAGAACGCTCTCCTATTTTTCCCGAACCATAGAAAGGTCGAATAATACCCAGGAATAAATCGCATTCCTCAACTGCCTTCAAGCACGCTTGAAGATTGGAATTGCCAGGAGGTATATGTATCGTACCTGCATGCGAATTTAGAACATGATAACCATAGTTCCTTAACACGCCACATATTTGAAGTAAGTGATCTTCAAAATGATAGACTGTCGAGGCGACCATGATCTTCAAAGGCGTTATGGTTGCAACGGCTGAAATGGTCTGAATGGGGTTGTTCATACTCGACCTCGCTTTGAGGTCTTGGATAATCTTGCAGCTACAATTTTGAATCTATCCAGCATCACCCCCGCTGGTTCATCGCTGGGGTCTTGCGGCACTAGTTTTCCCTCGAAGGCTTGCTTGAGGATGCTTTGACGAAGGCGAGTGGCTCGGAGGAGGTCGCGGGTGATGGCGGCTTCGGCACTTTCGATTTGTGACAGGTTTTCAGAGACCTCAGACGCTATTTGCTTTTGCTCCAATAGTGGAGGTAATGGTGTTACATATCTTTCGATCCCAGCCCCGCTAATGTGAGGGAGTTGAGTTCCTGTTTGATCACCAAGCAGAAGGTTAATAAACGCTTGGGTCTGCATCGAATAATGCAAAAAATCTGTTGGACACTCGTCGATCATTCGCAATCTAGCCATCCGTTGCACAAGCAGGCAAGGTAAATCGCTCGCTTGTGCCCTTGCAAGCTTTAGACCAGCTGAGACCATCGGTCGATCCATCGCAAGAATGATCTGTCCCTCTTCTACGAGCAGGTGCTCATAACCAGCAAGCTTGTCATGTGGCCAATAGCGGACATCTTTCCAACGCAGCCTCCCAGGTTCCATATTCTCGCCACGTAGCAAGCGGACTCCAGTTTTAGCGAACTCTGCACTCTTGAAAGCAAATCCCACGTCAACAAAAGCAAGTTGTTGGATCGTAGCCCAACACCACCGCTTCGGCAACTCCGGCAACCCACTCGTTTCCGGTGGCGATGGTTCCACATACTTCTCCCGCCAGTTCTTGGGTGGCTGTTTGCCAGCGGCGGCGAACTTGGCAAGTTGGTCAGCTTCCCACTTCTGGCGGCGTTCGGTGAGGATGCGTTCGAGGAGTTTGGAAGCGGGTTCCGTCTTGGGATGCTTTTTTCGCCAGGCTTCAGTGAGCTTGCCTTCGACGGCGGCTTTGAGGAGAGCGGCGCGGTATCGTTTCAGATTCGCCTTCGCCCGCTCCAACGCCGCCATCCCGGCATCCAGGTCGGAGAAGAGTTCTTCAATCTTGGCGACGATGCGGTGCTGTTCGTTGAGTGGAGCGAGCGGAACATTCAGGTTTTGTATGTCGTCAAGCCCTAGTCCTTGTTTGGTCGCACCTCGCTGAAGTTGCCGAAACTGTTTTTGTCCACCAGCTTCTGATGCCAAGAACCACCCTACGAAACGCACATCATTGCCGTCGTGAGGACGACATATCGCCACGTGTTGATTGATATGGGCATCTTCAAATGCATTAGGAACTACACCGATCATGCCAACATCGGCTGTAACAGAAATCAAGATGTCTCCACCGCACACTTTCGTTCGTTTAGCTTCAAGAGTTAATGGTGGAGTGACTCTTTGAACATTTGTTAGATCAAGTTGTATCGAAGCGTGGTCGAGATTACCCACTCTCAAAAAAAGAGGCCCGGCGTCGGAGTAGTACTTAGCCCACCCCCTAGAGCCGCTTGTGATAAAGCTGAACAACTCACTTCCATTTACTCTTTTCCAGCCATGCGGAGTGAAATACTCTCCCTTTTTGTTTGTGACTTCACTCATGCCGCCAGCCTCATATTCAACTCTGTGAGGATAGCATGCAACTTCTCCCCAAATAGCTCATACGCCTTCCCCAGTCCGCCGATCTGATTGAACGGCACCTCGTTCAGGTCGTCCTGCTCAACGTTCAAACTGCTTGCGATGTGATCCTTGATGGCATCGAGCCATTTTCGTTGATCGGGAGTGAAGGTTGCACCAGCTGATTGCTTTTCGGTGAGCCACTGCTGGTACCGTTCTTCGACTGTGATGCCAATTGGAGCCAGGGGTTTGTTGGGATCGATAACATGGCGAACAAGGGCGATGACATCCACTAGTTGTTTCCCACCTTTGCCACGTACCTTGTCTGGCTCAACCAGTTCGTAGGCTTGCCAGATATGCATGAGCGTCTCGGGGTGGCTGGGATCGACATAAAAAGGCTTTTGACTGAGCTTGGATGCCAAGTCTTTCACCTGGCTGAAGCGCAGGCCGGCACGATAGGGCTGACTGTAGAGAATCTGCAGGGCTTCTATCTCGTCCTTGTTGTCTTCAATGAACTGCTTGAAACTGGTCACTAGCGACTTGGCTTTCTCCAGAGCTGCCGCATCGAAGCCTGAGCGATTGATGGAGTCGGGAGTGACCTTATCGATGATCTGCTCAGCCATTTCTTTGGCTTGCATAACGATATTTCTGAGCTTGGGATCCAGGAATGGCTGCAGTGCAGCGGTCATCTGTTCCTTTTCCACCTGGTCGATCTGTTTCTCATTGGGTTCCTGGTCTGCGGGAATGCTGAACTTATGTTTGGCGAGTTGAGCATTCACATCGGGATCAATGCTGGTGAGCAACGTGGCACTGAGCTTGGCGAGCGATTGCCCAGCAGAAGCTTTCTGGATTTCCTTCTGATGAATGGGACCCACCTTCTGATCGAGTCGGGCCAGACGAGCCGCCAGGGTGGAAACAATGTCATCCGTGACGGCACCAGCAGCCACCAGGTTGAGAATCTTATCGAGTTTAACCGAGGGCTTTCTGTCGAGTGGCTTGGTCGTGGATTTCTCGTCTTCACAAACTCCCACGGCATCGACAATGACAAAGTGAGTCTTGTGTCGGGCATCGGGAGTGACACTTTGCAGGACATCGGGATCAACAATCCGGCAGCCACGGCCTTTCATCTGCTCGAAGTAGTTGAGTGAGCGGATGTTACGCATGAAGATCAGGCATTCCAGTGGCTTGACATCGGTCCCCGTCGCGATCATGTCCACTGTGACAGCGATACGAGGATTGTAAGCAGTGCGTAGCTGCTGAAGCAATTCATCGGGCTTGTGGCTTTTGTTTGTGATCTTCTGGCAGAAGTCGTTGCCACGGGCGAACTCTTCACGAATGATGCGGACAATGTCTTCGGCATGAAGATCGGTCTTCGCGAAGACCAGCGTCTTGGGAACTTCGGTACGGCCGGGGAAGATTTCGGGCAGCTTCTCTTTGAAAGTGCGGATAACGAGCCTGATTTGATTCTCGGCTACCACATCACGGTCAAGTTGATTCGCAGTGTAGGTTAGGTCATCATCGAGTTGTTTGTGCTTGGTTTTCTTGGTGCGTTTGTCGCGGTGCGGTACAAAGAGGCCTGGCGTTTTCTTGAGCTGGGCACCGTTGGCAGTGATTTCCGTTTCAATGCGGTAGACATCGTAGCCCACATTGACGCGGTCCACGACAGCCTTTTCGTGGGTGTATTCCTGGACGAGGTTGCTGTTGAAGAAGCCTATGGTCTGGGTGCTGGGTGTGGCAGTCAAGCCGATGAGGAAGGCATCGAAGTAATCGAGCACTTGCCGCCAGATGTTGTAGATCGAGCGGTGGCATTCATCGACGATGATGAAGTCGAATGCTTCTATTGGAATCTTCGGATTGTAGACGACCGGCAACGCTTCCTTGACCAGCGAGGTATCTGCTTCATAAAGTGAGCCTTCTTCGTTGGCTTCGTTGTATTCCTCTTCCCCTTTTAGCATGGAGTAAAGGCGCTGGATGGTGGTGATGCAGACCTTGGAGGCTGGGTCGATGGTGTTTTTCTTCAGATGCTGGACGGTGTATTCTTCGGTGAACTTGTAGCCGTTGTAGGGGCTTAGGTAGTTCTGAAATTCGCTGAGAGTTTGTTTGCCGAGGTTGTTGCGGTCTACCAAGAAGAGGATGCGTTTAGCATGTGCGAACTTGATGAGGCGATAGGCAGCAATTACCGCAGTCATCGTCTTACCGCTGCCAGTGGCCATTTGAATGAGGGAGCGGGGCCGATTGTCGGCTAGCGACTTTTCCAGGTTGTTGATAGTGGTGATCTTGAGGGGCCAGAGACCTTCAACGTTCAGTGCAGGCATGCTTCGGATCCAGGTGCGGACCTGCTGATCCATCTTAACCAAGCGTAACAGTTCTTCCGGGCGATGGAACGCGAAGACAGGCCGACTGCGGGCATCGGGTTCCATTTGATTGGTAAATTGGGTGACGGCTCCAGTGGACTCGTAGGCGAACGGGAGAGGAAGTCTGTAACTGGGTAGATTGGCAGGTAAGCCGTCGGCGTACTTACTTGATTGTGTCTCGATTCCGGTGAGTGTGTGACCAACGGGCTTGGCTTCAACTACTCCTATGGCTTTGCCATCGACATAGAGAAGGTAGTCAGCTTCGCCCGTGGAAAGGGGAAACTCACGGACGGCCACGCCTAGACCGGCCGAGATGTGCATCTGGCTGAAGTCCTGGACTTGCCAACCGCATTCGGTGAGCTGGCGATCAATGTCTTGGCGGGCGGCTTGTTCGGGGAGCATGGTCTTTAAGCGTGTCGTCGCCTGTGCTGTTTTGAGTATTGCTCACGACAATCGTCGAGAGTAACTGTAGTTTTGTCGTCGAGCATTAATTGCCAAAACTCCCACCCATTCGTGGCCAGGTGCTTGCCAACGACTTTGCTTCGAGCTTCACTGGCCGCTGTAGAACAGGAACGGAATACGCTGCCATTACATTCAATAGTGCCGTCTCTAAGAAGTTGAGCTTCAACCTTACTACCCTTGTATTTGCGAAATAATCTGATCGGTGCTGGAATGATACCTGCATTGATTAGTTCTTCGAGACTGACAGTTGAACTGGCTCTTTCAAGAGGTTTGACCAATTTCAGCTTTGAAGCCTTGTGCTTACGGGTTTCCGTGTTGGCTCGCTGAGGAATGATCGGCGATTCAAAACGTGGATCAAGACGCATGAGTGATTGTTTGATGTCATTTGCACTAAGGTCTTTGATCTGCGTTTTCAGAAGTTGGACAAGCATGGTGCTTGGTTTGGACACCATACTGCGGAGGCATTCTCGAACACGGCGATCTACAACTTGTGACTGCCAGTATTCACGAAGATTATTGCCAGCCAATTCTCGTTTCGAGATCAGTGAGAGTACGCTCATCGACTCCTGGATGCTCGTCTGAGTTAGCTTGATTTTGTAGAAGAGTTTCTCATCTGCATTGACAGCAGCTGCGGAGTTGTAAATTCGGTATTCGTCACCATCAGTCAGCAGGCACCATTCGACGCCTGCAACTGTGGCATAACTGAGAACTTGGACAATCCACTTCCGATCATCGAGTGCTTCGCCAAGTCCTTTTGCTTCGATCAGCAGAATGGGTTTACTGATGCAAAGTGCATAATCAACAGGGCTGTCAATGGACTTCGTCCGATACTCATGACAAACTTCATCTGGATCGCTAGTGTCCCAGCCCAATGCTTGAATCATTGGCGTAATGAGGGAGGCCTTGGTGTTCTGTTCACCTAAGCGAGTTCGGCGGTCTTGGTATTTGCGGATTTTGTCTAACAACGATTCGATTGTTTTTGCGAGATGTTGAGTGCTCATACAACTTCATCCAGCCATTAGTTTTATTCCTCTGCAATAGATTATCTTAGATTCGTGAAGTTGCATAGTGAATTGCGTCAACCGAATGTACTTTGCAAGTTCATTCCATCGCTTGAAATAGCACAACAAACAAGCCACGAAGGAAACACATCAGTGAAAAGGCAAGCTCATGAGCAAGCGAAAACCCAAAGAACACGTTTTGCACGAGAGATACAATCCGGAACACCCATTACTTAGAGAACTGGTTAGCGTCGCTGTCTACAGTTTCGATGAATCTGTTTTTAGTACCTTGCTAACCCGTGTACCCTGTGTTGGGGAAGTGATAGTCGAGGAAGACCGTTTGTATCGAATTCATGCCGTTGAACACATTCGTGTAGATAACGATGGCAGGGCATTCGGCGGGTATCATGCGTTTGTTGATGTCGTTCAAATCGTTGATGAATTTCCTTCAAAGCCTTTCAAACTCCGAGCAAATCTGAAGCGTCAATTGAAGAGCACGCTGCGAATGCGCAAAAGAAACGCGGTCACAAACATGACCGCATACTCAAAGATTACTGATCCTACCTCCCCTCAAACCTCCCCCTCTCCGCCTTCCTGAACGCCGAAGCTTTACCCTTATCTTTAATGTCACGACTGATTGCAGCGTAAAGTGTGTTCGCAGGAGTCTTACCTCCTGGCGATGACCAGAGACCTTCAGTCGCCATCACATCGATCAACTCCGGGCATGTCATGGCGGCCTTGCGCTCATGCAGAACCTGAAGTGCTGCAGCCATCATGCTGAGCTTCTTGGGCTTGATGTCAGCTTTGACTTTGAGCTTGCGAGGCTTCTTGGTGACAGGTTCTTCTGGTATTGCTTCTTTGGCTGGCTCGGCTGCAGTAGATTCATCATGAGCAGGTGCCGCCTCGTTGGTCAGAGTAGGTTCCTCAATACGAGTGTCGGGAGAAGTTGCCACTGTCGCGGCGTCCGTTGGTTCTGGCGGGAGAATGTGCTCTTCTTGAGCAGTCAACTCATGTGGTTCGACAGCCGGTTCTTTCCCCTTATTCTTACCACCCGTCTTGGCCTGCCACTTGGTTTTCTTCTCGCCTTTGACTGTTTTGGTTGGCAACCGCAGGTCACTCGATCCGCCAACTTTCAGTTTCTTGTTTGCCATGTCTCAGTCTCCTGGTGCGTGCTGGCATCACCATGATGTTCGCTACGCAGGATGACAGTTAGAGCATGACGGAGGAAAGGGAGGAGGATTCAGGAGGAATATAATCCAAAATCCCTCAGAAAAATATCTATCTTTGACGCTTGCCAGCCTCTATTCTCGCTAGTGGGGTGGGAGGCATGCCATGACGGAAGAATCACTCTTTGAATTAGCCCTCAAAACGCCGGATTCGGAACGGGCGGCGCTGCTGGACCGTGCCTGTCAGGGCATGCCAGAGTTGCGAAAGCGTGTGGAGGCACTTCTGCAGGCCC
>JAEUIE010000042.1 GCA_016795155.1 Planctomycetia bacterium
TCCATCAGTTGGCTACATCAATTTCGACGCTTACGGGTTCGCTATGAACGACGCGATGACATCCACGAAGCGTTCATGCTACTCGGGTGCATCGTCATCTGCGGCTATTTCCTCTAATGTTCTTTTTGTTAGATGCTCTAACTCATTATCAAGTCAGGATACAAAGTGAAACATCCCGGAATGATTCCGGGATGCTCTTACATCACAATTTACGGTTAAGCACTCATTTTCTCCGGCATTTTGGGAATCATGTCGAAAAGCGATTTCTTACGCAATACCACATCTTCGTTGACGATATACTTGCCTTTATGCTCGCGGTCAGGCAGATCAAACATGGCATCGTTCATGATATCTTCAATAATGCTTCGTAGACCTCGTGCTCCGGTATCTTTCTGCTTGGCCAGTTGTGCGATGGCTCGCAAGGCACCATCGGTGAACTCCAGTTCAGCGCCTTCCATGTCGAACAGCTTCTGATATTGCCGGGATAATGCGTTTCGTGGTTCGGTGATAATTCGAACCAGTGCATCCACATCCAGAGGATCAAGCGGCGCCAGTACGGGCAGTCGTCCAACAAATTCAGGAATGATCCCGAACTCCACCAGATCATCACTGGTGACATTGTTCAGCAACTCACCAAGATCGCGTTCCTTGACCTGGTTCTCTGCTGCAAAGCCGATGGTCTTTTTACCAATGCGGCGAGCAATGATGTTATCCAGGCCAACAAACGTGCCACCACAGATAAACAGAATGTTCGATGTATCGATTTGAATGTATTGCTGTTCAGGGTGCTTGCGACCACCTTGTGGAGGCACATTGCTGATGGTGCCTTCGATCATTTTCAGCATCGACTGCTGCACACCTTCCCCTGACACATCTCTGGTGATGCTTACGTTGTGATGCGTTTTGGCTACCTTGTCAATTTCATCAATGTAAATGATGCCACGCTGTGCAGCTTCAATATCGAAATCGGCGTTGTGGAGCAGTTTGAGAAGCAGGTTTTCAACATCCTCTCCCACATAGCCAGCTTCGGTTAATGTCGTTGCATCGCCGATGGCAAATGGTACATCGAGAATACGGGCCAGTGTTTTGGCCAGAAGTGTCTTTCCAGAACCAGTTGGCCCGATCAGCAAAATATTGCTTTTGTCAATTTCGACATCACCTCGATCAGCATCCAGCAAGGACAACCGTTTGTAGTGGTTATGGACAGCGACTGAAAGTACTCGTTTGGCTCGAGTTTGACCAATCACATACTGATCCAGTTTTTCTTTGATGGTTCGTGGTGTTGGGATATCTGCCATTTTGCCCTTAGGAGCACCACGCCGTCTCTTTTCCTGATCAATAATCGATTGACAGAGCTCCACGCATTCGCCACAGATGTAAACCTCTGCTGGTCCTTCCACCAGAGGCCCTACATCACGATGGCTTTTCCTGCAGAAAGAGCAGTATGCATTGCGATTCTTGGTGGAGCCACTGGCTCGTCTACTGCTGTTACCAATATCTTTTGTCGCCATGCCCAATCCTCAGGTCTTTCCAGAATCACAAATCGAGGAGCATCCATACCGCTCGGCAAGAGGGGTTACCCATCAGGCAGCCAATTCTATCCCCCTGTCTGCAAACAGGCAAACACGACTTGAGCAAAGTTTGTCGTACAGTAGTGTACAACTCACTGGCTCATCCCTAGAGCCGTTGCGAACGGACAAGTCATCGCATTCATCAAGGCGAAGATTCTTGTGTCGGGGTTTCTCCCTTCTTGACTTCCTCCGGTTCAGTCGTCACGGGCTTGACCGGTTTACGGATTTTTTCCGCCAGCAATGCCTTGACTTTTTTGAACTCATCGTCGGTCATTTCGCCTTCTTCTACCGCCTGTCGAAATGACGTCAACTGATCATGTGCCGTGAGAGCAATCGTTCCAGCCTGTTTTTCTCGTGATTTTTTCAACCAGGCAATCAGAATAGCTCCGATCGCCAGGATGCCAATCAGCCAGAGGGCAGGTTCCAGAATGGCTCCGATCTGGTGTTGCCCGGCTGGTGGCTTTAACGGCACTCCCTGATTAGCACCGGGTGGAGGATTAAACGGCAACTCTGGCTGCTTCGCAGGTGCTGTCTCTTTCTTTTCGGGTTGCAGTTGTTTCGCAGCAGCATCCTCTTTGTCCTGGCTTACCGATGTTTTTTCTTCGAGCTTTGCTGCGGGTAGTGTCTTTCCGTCACTTGGTTTTTCCAAGGGTGGATTTTTCTTGTTATCCGGCGGTTGACAAGTGTGTGACATGGATAGTTTACAGCAGTAAGGGTGAGTGTTTACTTTACCATGAATGGCAGGGCTTAGGCAAGTCAGGTAATATTCCCAATTAGATGGAAACGATCTGCTTTTTACCCTCACGAAGGCTCATACATTGAATAAGAACAAGGATACATGATCGATATGCGAACCGCTCATTTTGATTGCTTCAGTGGCATCAGTGGCGACATGACACTCGCTGCACTTATCAGTGCTGGTGTACCTATTGAAGTACTACGGGAAGGACTGGCATCTCTTCAGCTTCCTATTGAACTTGAAGTTGAAGAAGTAATTCGCGGCTGTTTCGCTGCTACATATGTTCAAGTCAAAGCACTTCAGGAACAACCGCAGCGATTTTTGAAAGACATTCAAACGATTATTCATGCGGGTAAGCTTACACCTGGTGCACGTGATCTGGCCCTTGCAATCTTTCAAAAACTGGGAGAAGCAGAAGCTGCTGCACATGGTATGAACCTAGATCAGGTTCACTTCCATGAAGTGGGTGCATTGGACAGCATTGCGGACATTGTCGGCAGTGCCATTGGCCTGGATTATCTGCAGTTGGATCATGTAACTGCACGATCAGTACCAACGGGACATGGCACTGTCAAGGCAGCACATGGCCTGATGCCCATCCCCACACCTGCAACTGCCACATTGCTGAAAGGTGTGCCTTTAGCCTCATCCACTATCAAAGGAGAATTAACAACTCCGACTGGTGCAGCCATCCTCTCCACGATTGTAAACGAATGGTGTGAAAGCCCGTTGATGACAATTCACTCCATCGGTTACGGCGCTGGAACAAAGGATTTTGCTGAACAACCCAACATCTTGCGATTGTTCCTGGGTCATCATGCATCCCAGGATTCGAGAGCATCCATGCTGCAGGATGAGGTCTGGATGCTGGAAACAAATGTCGATGATGTTGCTGGCGAGATTATCGCTTATTGCACGGAAAGGTTACTTCAGGCTGGCGCGCTGGATGTATTCACCATTCCGATTCATATGAAGAAACAACGACCAGGCGTCATGGTTTGCGTCATCACCATTGACATCAAGATGTCACAGTTGGAGGAAATTCTGTTTCAGGAATTACATACGCTGGGAATACGAAGAACAAAATATCAAAGGCATAAATTGTCCAGGCAGGAAAAAACAATCAAGACGCCCTGGGGTGATTTACTTGCGAAAGAAATAGTACTTGCTAAGGGGGAAAAACTCCTGACTCCAGAGTTTGAGGTTTGTGCCCAAATCGCACGAACTCACCAAATTCCGTTGTGGAAAGTCTATCAGGCCATCGAGAAACATCATTGAAACACCGGCCATTCTCTAAAAACATGAATTCAGATACTGCAGGAACTGTGACTATTCATCTAATTTTCTTCAGCAAAATTTGACAGTTATTCCAATGTGACATACCGTTTTGATGTTAACGATCTGCTGAAGCAATGTGCGACCCGACTTGCTGAAGTAGTGAGTGAAGTGTTCAGTCAACTTTCAGTAGGAGAGGAATCATGTCAACCATCTGCCGAAGCATCGTCAACTTCCTGAAAAATGAAGATGGCCCCACTGCTGTGGAATATGCTGTCATGTTGGCCCTGATTATCGTACTCTGTATTGTGGTGATTCGACAGGTGGGCACCAGTGCATCAAGTACCTTCAGCACTGCCGACTCTGCCATCAGCTAACGACAAAACACTCGCCCAAGACGCCCATCAAGAATTCGCCTAATCCTTTTATATGGTGTTGTTCAGGAGAAAGTCATGAAGAAGTATCTGTCCGCGATCAGCCGTTTCATCAAGAATGAAGACGGCCCCACTGCAGTGGAATACGCTGTGATGCTGGCTTTGATCATCGTGCTCTGCATCGTGGTCATCCGCCAGGTTGGAACGAGTTCATCGGCTACCTTCAGCCGTTCCGACTCAGCCATCTCCACGAGCTAGTTATAAACTGTTTCGCCCCCGAGCGGGAGCAGATGGATTCGGGGAAAGTCCACTGTTACTTACTTAAGCATTTTCCCCGTGTCCTGTGAGTTAATCTCACGTTTTTCACCAAGGAGTTTTTCATGAAGAAGTGTCTCAACGCCATCAAGCGATTCATTAAGAACGAAGATGGTCCAACCGCTGTTGAATACGCAGTCATGCTGGCTCTGATCATCGTGCTTTGCATCGTGGTCATCCGCCAGGTAGGTACCAGCGCAAGCCGTACCTTCAGCACTGCTGATTCCGCTATCTCCTAGTGCCCAGCTGGGAAACACGAACAAGCAGCTTTTCACTCTGGTGGAAAGCTGCTTGTTCTGTTTTAACAGTCCCAGATTCTTCTCTCAAAATAATAGCCAAAAATTATTGGCAACCACTCGTTCTGTGACCTAGCATTCTGCTACAATCAGGTATCTTTTCGCCCAAGATCCACTTATGAACACTTTTTCCATGTTTGCATCTTTTCCTGCAGAGAAAACCTGGCTCATTATCATGCTCTCAGTAGCCATGATCGTGATGGCCGTCGTGGACTTCAAATATCTGAAGATTCACAACGTACTTACTTTTCCAGTAATATTTGCTGGCTGGCTGTTTGCCCTGGTAAATGGCTTCATGAATGGCGCTGATATTGAGATGTATCTGCCTACCCATTGGCTCGGAATGAACAAATTGATCATGTTTGAGCTTCACGGAGGAATCGGCGGTGCTGTCCAAGGATTATGGCATTCACTGGGACTTTCATTCCTCGGTCTTGGATTATTGGTTTGGTTATACGCAATTGGTGGGGTTGGCGCAGGTGATGTTAAGATGCAGATGGGTTTTGGTGCCTGGGTCGCCCCCATCTACGGATGGGAAGCAGGGTTGGACATTGTTATCTGGGGATGGATCTTTGGGGTAATTGTCGGCGGCGTTATTTCGTCTATCATGATTTGGTGGAGTGGATCATATAAGCAAAATGCCAAGAATTTAACTAATATTGTCTCGGATTGGGTGAACGCTAAGGGAATTGGTGAAATTCACGATAAAGCCATGGCGCGAAAGCCGTCATTGCAACTTCTTCCTTACGGCGTGCCACTTTGTATTGGATACTTGGCTTATGTTGCCTGGGACTGGTATCAATCCATGCCTGTAGCATCGTAAGTCGTTTAACTGTCGTCAGATCGAACTGATTGACAATAATCAAAAAAAATAAATCACTCGAAGGAGGAGCTTACCTAAGCCAGCTAAATTAAACACATTCGCCATAGACCGTTTCTTCGCGTTCTTCCCTACAGGCGCAAAAGTTGAAGATGGTCATGCTGAATAGTCGAAAGATACGGCTAGAGGTATTGGCGTCTGCGTAGTTCGATAGAACTTGGGATCAAGTTCTGTCGTCTAAGGCTTAGGTAGGTATTACCTCACTTCATCTAGATTGACACAAACGAGGAGGTTCCTGGCCATGCAATCGAAGACGCCCTTACTGATGGTGACAGCACTGGTCTGCGGACTAGGCGCTGCATTTGGTACTTGGAAACTGGTCTCTGGTGCACAAAGTGCTCCAGCAGAAGATGAGAAAGTAAAGGTCTTGGTTCCCGTGGCTGAAGTAGCTCCTTACCATCTGTTTCAGGATGCACAGCGCTTCACCGAGATGGAGTGGCCCAAAAGCCGTCTCCGGGAAGAACTGAGTGATACCATTACCAGTTTTGATCAGGTCAAAAACAAAACATCACGACATTACAAACTCCGCCCCAATGAACCCATTTACAAAAACGATATTTGCGAGAGCATGGACACCGATGTCACTGAACGATTGAAGAACGGCGAAGTGGCTCATGCTGTTCAGGTGACTGCTGAACGCGCTGGTGGTGGATTCATCAATGTAGGAGACCGTGTTGATATTTCTGCGACGGTTCTACCTGGCAATGGTGAAACACAAATCAAGACCTTGTATCTGCTGGAAGATATCGAGGTTCTAGCGGTTGATAACAGATCTCAGAAGGAAAATAACACGATGGCGACACCGCCTACACGTTTCCTGCTGAGATTGACCAGACCCCAGGCGCTGACTCTCAAATACTTCCAGGATACAGCTAAGATCGACTTCGATAAGCGCAAGCACGGCGATCAGAGCCGCGTTGGTGAAAGCTTCTATTTCAACGGGAACAAGAAACCATCTGCAACACCTGGCTACCAGGATGACATTCCTGATGCTACAACCACGGTCAATCTCGAAGAGCGTAAACTGCCAGACCCGGTCGAAGAAACGGCTGTCAGAGTCACCGGAAAGAAACCTGAAATACCAACTGCAGGTACTGGAGAACTCTGGGAAGACATTATCAAGATGAAACGGCACAGCGTCACCATCAATGATTCTGGCACACCAAGGGTTCAGCAAACTAATGAAAAGTATAGAGAAACGGAAAAAGTGAAGAAGGATTCAACAAAAGGGAATGAAGAAGGGAAAAAAGATCCCTCCGGGCAGTAATGCCTGAAGGGTTGAGGGGACATAAACGGCAGTAATGAACTGGTCAGGGATGACCAGAAACAGCTGCCTGACACGGGAACTCGGCACGCCAGGCATCGGGCGCGTGCTTGCACTCAAGGAGGGGTGAAGGGATGCACTCTTTCGCTACTTGGACTGTTCGACATCGCCGGCTGCTGGGTGCGGGACTTGTCGCCGTCGCCACGCTTGCTGGTTCAACTACTGCCAGTATGGCCCAGGGATTGGGTGCAGCTGGGTACGGCCAGAATTTCCAGGGCCAGCCTCCACCGCCAAGCGGACAGGCGCAACCAGCTCCTGCTTCACTGGCGGTCAGCTCTTCCGTCTCATCGGAAAAAGCTGATTTCACTATACAAATCAACGAAGTCTTCAGCTTGCGGCATGAAGAAGGTGGACTCATCAAGGATGTCCTCGCTTCTCGCCCTGGTATTATTCAGGTTGAAGTCGATCCTGATAACGCCAGCATTCTAAAAGTCAAAGGCGTGAATGTTGGTGTTACCCAACTTACGATCAGCGCCCGTGACAAGGATAACAAGTCGCTGACTCCAACAATTAAAACCATTCAAGTCAATCCAGACATCAGCTACATCCGCAGCAAGGTAGCTGAAACATTTCCCACGGCTAATCTCAAGATTATCGCAGGTGGGCCTCCGGGTTCGCTCATCGTTACTGGCACGGTTGATTCCGTTGAAGATATTGAGCCTATTCGAACCTTCGTCAATGGCATAGCTGCGCAGTATCGTGGAGGCGCAGTCCAAGGATCAACCGATCTGGTTACCTATGCTGTACGTGTTTCAGGTCCACAGGTGGTTCAACTCGATGTCTGCCTGGCATCAGTTGATCGCAGGGAAATCCGTCGCTTGGGCGTCGATTTCTTCCAGCGAAGTGGAACCAACTTCCTGGGTACTTCGATCGGCGGTGCAGGTGGCACCACCCTGCAGTTAGGCACTGAAGGTATTGGTCAGGTTGGCTCTTCCGGCGCTAACTTTGTCTTCCGCTCACAGCAGGGCGCCAATGCATTCATTGGCTTCATCAATGCGTTGCGTGAAGAAAATGTTGGTAAAGTGATGGCTAACCCATCCTTGACAGCACTTAGTGGTCGCCCTGCCCGCTTCATCGTGGGTGGTGAAGAACCATTCGGTACTGCTGGCGCTGCTGGCCTGGGTGGTGGCGGTGGTGGTGGTGCTGGTATCCAGTTCCGTCCAACCGGTACTGTAGTCAGCTTCCTGCCCGTGGTTCTGGGCGATGGCCGCATCCGTCTGACGGTTGCTGCAGAAAACACTATCAAGACTGGTGACGCGAATCAGGCAGGTATTATTGCACCGATTCTGGCAACTCAATCGGTTGGCACCACTCTCGAACTGGAAAATGGCCAGTCGCTTGTGATCGGTGGATTAACTGAAAGTACCTCAACAGGTACAACTCAGAAATATCCCATCCTGGGTGATCTGCCGTTCATAGGTGTTGCGTTCCGCAATGTCAACTTCCGAGAAACTGAAAAAGAGTTCGTGATCATTGTGAAGGTCAACCTGGTGGAAGGCCTTGACTCTGCCCAGCGCTGTGCACTGCGACTGCCTGGTCAGGAATCACGCTCCCCAACCGATTTCGAGTTGTTCCTGGAAGGAATTCTGGAAGCACCTCGCGGACCACGCGATGTATTCCCGAACCGCACCTATGTGCCTGCCTTCAAGAATGACGCTCCATTTGGTGCTCGTTCAGGTGAATGCTCACTACCTGGCCCAGCATGTAGCGGCAAACTGGATTGCAATCTCTTCCACAAACATCGCAATCATGGTGATTGTGCACCTGCTAATTGTGCACCAACCACGGCAGTGCCTGCGGCGACGGCACACCCACCTGCTGCTATGGAAGTGCCTTCCACCACGGTAACTCCAGCCAGTATGCCTGCGGTGAATACCACCATAGTGCCTACTACTCAGGAAGTGCCAGTGGAAGTGAAGCCAGTGGAAAAAGTAGACACCACCGTGCCAGTAGTACCCGTGGTGCCTGCTTCAGAAACACCGGCTCCGGTAGTACCAGCGGGCGAAACACCTAAACCTGTTGAACTGCCTGTACCTCCAGTACCACCAAGTGATCCGAAGTAACGGCAGTCACTTCACAATTAAGGCAAGGTAAGGGCGTTGAGATTGATCTCAACGCCTTTTTACATCATCCATTGATGATAGGAGTTATTTTGCAGGTGGAGGGAGTGGGCTTAGCTGGATAATCTGATTCCGCAAATCGTTGGCTGCAGCAGGGAATGTCGGTAGTTGTCCATTCAAAATAACTTCTGTTGGCGGTACTGGATTGCCATAAAAGGCTGAATTAGCTGAATGATCAATTTTTACTTTGGAACCATCCAGAGCAACACCGGCAAACAATCCTCGACTTCTTGACCAGGACAGAATCTCTGTCCGAAATGAGGTATCTGTTCCAGCAGCAATGGTTCTTCCCACGGGTCCAGCTGAAACACTCGCATCAGCACCGAGCGTTAGTTGACGACCTCTTAAGATATTTTCGACTCCACGCCTGGTTTTAAACATCAGCACCAGGTCAGTTGCCTGTACACCAATCTGACCACCGATACTACCACCTGTTATGGTCAGCAAAACCGGGAAACCCCAAAGTCCCTGTTCATTTCGAGTAAGAATCACTCCTTTGCCATGTCTGCCCCCAACTACAAAGCCCGCCTTGACCACATTGGGGAAAATCATGATGGCTTGTGCTTCCTGAATGAGGGAAGTGGGAATCCCTTTATCTGGCACTCGCATGATCTCAGCCAGTACCGTGCCAGCTTCCTTTACCTGTTCCTGTTCCCGTATTTGCGCACATACCTGAGTAGAAAAGCAGGTTGCGATCAGGCAGGTTGTTAACATCCATTTCATTGTGTGTCTCCCTGTACGTCCTTGAGGATACTCACCAAATTATACCTATTTATCGCATATTAAGGAAATACCATGTTTCTCAACTTAACTTAAGCTTGAATGAAGTAGGGTATTTCCTGGCATTCTCCTCTATTTTTCATCAAAATAGCGTGACAAATTGCTCTGGGGTGCGTTTACTGTTGGTGTACGAGTTGAATTCCCTTTTTGGAGCAAGTCATGAAATTGCGATGTGCATTGTGTTCACTGGTTTGTGCAGGCTTGATGGTCGGTGTTTCCCTGGCTCAGCCACCAGGTGGAGGCCGACAGGGCGGAATGATGGGCGGAAACTTGACTGCGTTAGCCAAAGCTAAAGATGTGGCCGCTGACCTGAAACTCACAGAAGACCAGACAAAGAAACTGGATGAACTTGACAAGAAGATGTCAGAAAAGCGCCGTTCTGCCATGCAAGATAATCAAGGCGATCGCGAAGGCATGATGGCTGCCATGCAGGAAATTGCCAAGGAAACCGAAAAGGGCCTTGGAGAAGCTATCAGTGCAGATCAACTCAAACGTTTGAAACAACTGCAATTGCAGGCCTCCATCAAGAATGGTGGATTGATGATGGCATTAGGTAATCCTGATGTCTCGAAGGCTCTGAAATTCAACGAAGAACAGCAGGAACAACTGCGTGGCTTCCGCGAAGACATGCAAAGCACCATGCGTGAAATGTTCCAGAATGCTGGCGAAGGCGACCGGGCTGAAATGCAGAAGAAGATGCAGGAATTCCGAGCCAGTATGGACAAGAAAGTCGCAAAACTCCTGACTGATGATCAGCAGAAAACCCTCAAAGACCTGCAGGGCGAGCCATTCAAGGGTGAGTTCCCTGCCATGGGTATGGGTGGCGGTCGTGGAAAGAGAAAGTAACCGTCAAATGCGATGAATTTCAGAAAAGCCGTGGATAATCTCCTCGGCTTTTATTGTTTTTGCTGGAAGTTATTACTCGAATCGTTCACAATAGCTTTACCCACCTGTTATTCTCTCCCGTGTGACTTTATGTGTTGTTATGTAATCTTTATTAGTCTGTTGACTTTACCAATTCCCCCCGTTGCAAACGCACATGCCCTTGATCTGTTACCAATGTCTCGACTGGCTATTGCAAAACTTCAACCAGGTCTATGTTCGTTAACATATCGCATCACCACACAGTCTGAAGAATGCCAGAAACTGTTCGACCAGGGGCTGGGCTACTTCTACTCCTACGTCTGGACCGAAGCTGCCAGGTGTTTTGAAACTGCAGCCAGGCATGATCCACAATGTGCGATGGCATGGTGGGGATTAAGCAGAGCTTTGCAGCAATGGCCCAAACGCTCTGGTCAAGCTGACGATGCATTGAAGAAAGCATACGAGTTGCGAGAGTTCGCCAGTTACTCCGAAAAGCAATTGATCATGGCCCGTGCAGTGGAAAAAGACATTGCCAAGGGTGCATCTCCCACCGATGCCGCAGCAAGAAAGCAGTCCGCACAAAAGATACTCGATGAACTCCTCATGCTGCATCCCGATGATGAGGAAGCATGGATGATGCGTGGATTGTCAGCTGCCAATGGCGCGTTTTTTGGCGGCAACTCAGCTTCTGCACCCTACTATCTGGCTCTGGTAAAGCTCAATCCATTGCATCCTGGCGCTAATCATGAGTTGCTGCATCACTATGAGCACAGCAAACGGCCTGCTCTGGGTTGGGTACATTCTGAAAAATACATCGAGTCTTCACCTGGAATTCCTCACTCCTGGCACATGCAGGGACACCTTTCCACCCGCATAGGCCGTTGGGAACATGCTGCTGAACGTGCACTTAAGTCCATCGAAATTCAACGAAATCATAACCAGACCTGGAAAGTCAAACCTCGTGATGATCATCAATGGTCGCATCATCTTGAAACCTGTCTTGAGATCCTGGTACATCAAGGCAGGTATCGCGAAGCTCGTGCCGTCTATGATGAAATGAAAAGTCTGCAGTTCAGTAAGCTCGAAGTTTTCGCCCGTTTTCACCTCGCTGTGAGAGAGTATGCAGCATTGCAAAAACTGATTGATGATGCCCGTTCCAAAGACAAGAAAGCTCATGCGTACCTTGCAGCACTTTTGTATTTGAATCAGGGAATTCCTGCCAAAGCTCAGACGGAAATAGAAACTCTGGAAGAATCCTTGAAAAAGAACAGCAGTGATAAAAAACTACAAAATAGAGTCAGGGAAACACGTGGACTCTACCTCTGCCAGACAGGCCAATCGGAACAAGGCCTTGGCATGCTGAAGAAAGCAGCTGTCGCTTCGCAAAGTAACTACGAACAACATGCCTGGGGGCATGGCGCCTACTTCATGGAAATCTGGGGACAGGCAGCACTTGCCGCAGGAAACCATGCCGAAGCAGAGGAAGCATTTCTGGAAGCCTTGGCTCATGATCCTGGCAGCTTCTACGGCGCTGCAGGCTTGATGGTTCTCTGCGAAAGAACAGGGAAACTCGATGATGCTGCCCAATATCGAACTATGGCCGAGAAAGCCTGGCAACATGCTGAAGTGATAGAGTTCAATCGAGCGCTGGCACAGATTCGTTCCGTGAGAACAGGGAACGTAGTTTCTTCCAGCGCAGGTCGTTAACAGGATAAGCTATGCCGATCTTGATGTTGCTTTTGATGACTTTGCCTGTTGCTGATCTGGTATCAGGCCCACAACCCGGGCGTAAATTGGGTCCGTACACATTTTTGCTCTCGACCGGTGCGCATCGAGGGACATCACATTGTTACGTGTGTGAAACAGGGAATGATCCTGCAGTTATAATCCTGGCACGCTCCAATTCAGTTCCATTGGGCAAGTTTATCAATCAACTTGAAAAACAGATGGACAAACCTTCAAAACCTGAGTTGCGTGCCTGGGTCACCTTTGTAGGCATGGACCAGCCCAAGAAGGAACCTGAATTGATCAAATGGAGCAAACAGACAGGCATCCGAAAAATACCTGTTGGTATTTTCGAAGGGTCTTCGGGACCTCCTGGGTATAAGCTGCACGCAGAAGCAGACTTGACCATACTGCTGGTTCGTCAGGGCAAAGTAGTTCACAACTTCGCGTTTGGTGCTGGGAAATTTTCAGAAACTCAAGGCAAAGAAATTCTCTCTAGAATACCGGATATCCTGAAGTAACCACGGAAGATTCGTCATGGCGTCTCGATCCAAAACCAAGACCGCTACTCGAAAACCGAAAAGAATTAAATCGATCATCCAGGCTCGAAAAGTAAAACCTGCCAAGAAAGTGGCGTCGAAGGCCAAACCAAAGAAGTCCATTCGATATCGTTCGCCTCTGGCTAAGAAGCCTGAACTCCCAAAAACAGTACGTTTTAAAAAAACACGTTACCCTCATGATGGCCAGGGTATTCAGTTTCGTATTCCAACATCCTGGAAGGAAACATGGGGAAGTGAAGACAATGGACTGTTCTATCCACCTATTCCAGGCTTGAGTGGCCCAAGCCCGATTGGTGGGAGACTGTTTGTTCGTTTTCGATTGGAACCGGTCGGACATGCCAATGATGCAGCGGCATTCAGCCTGCTATTATCACATCGTACTGATCCATCACAAACAGTTGTTCAACTGGATTCCGGAGCTTACATGTTGCACTTCCAGTCCAGGCATCAGTCCGAAGGATTTCACGCCATTGATTATTACTGGTTCCTGGCCATGCCCTTCCCGCCTCGTCGCGTTGGCCTGGCCTGCTTCATGTTCAGCGGTGTTGCAGAGTTATTCGACGGCCCCAAGGCGCCAGAAGCCCAAATTGTTGCCATGCTGGAAAAAGAGATACCTCAAGCAATATTTGACCAGGAACGATTACCCGTCGAAAAGTAACTTAACCCTGTCGCAAGGGTGAAAGCCCAAAACGCTGTCGAAGACGGTTGGCTTCAGTCCAACCAGCATCGTGTGTTTCGAGAAAATCAATCAGGTTGCCAGTCGTAGTGCCTAAATACTTCGCAGCAGTACTGACCTGTGCCTTGCATTGATCGAGTACATCCAGCACCAGTCCCCAGGTAGGCCAGTAGCGTTCATCTTTCTTACCAATATGAAGATTAACACTGGAAACTGATTCTTCGGGTTGTGTCTCTCGAAGCTGTAGCCAGAATCGTTCCCGTAAACGCCGCAGTGCCTTGGCTTTGTTCTGATGTTGTGACCGACTTTCCTCTGCAATCACCAGAATTCCGCTGGGTGTATGCCTGAGTCTTACCGCTGAACTGGTCTTGTTACGCTTCTGCCCACCTGGGCCGCTGGCACGATAGGTGTCTACTTCACACTGGCTTAACAACTGAGCATCATTCAGGCTGGTCCACACCAAACGTGACATACTCGTATTTTCCAAACTGGAATGCTGACTTCTTAGTAGTATCAAATCGCTTCATGAAAAGCTTGAAATCATCTCGATTGCGCAGCGGCGCGATGTCTGGATCAATCACCAAATGGAGAATACGTGGAGTAGTAAAATAATTTTTCTGAAACAATTCTTCCAGCAATGCCAGGCTTCTCTTGGCATACTTATCCTTACTTTCCGAGTCTGCATGTTGATACGCCTGGGCATACCCACAAGCGACATTGTATACAGCATCAAGATCATCCTGTGCCTTGGTTGTTTTCAGGAAATCTTCAGCCGATCGTTCGTAGCCTTTGATAGCACCATCTCTTGCCCGCATAACAAGCATCATGGAACGCTGCCGGGTACTGCTGTTCTTGAGGTATTTCAACTGTGGCAGTTCCCTGATCATTTGATCCTGCAGATTAAAGGAACGCTCAATGGTTTTCTTGGATTCAACCAGTTTCTGCTGACGGTCCTGAACGTCTCCTAATGTCTGCAGAGCGTTCATCTGCAGCATCCGCACGGGATACATTTTTGGCCTTTGTGACAGCATCGTGTCAAGCAAGGCAACACCCCGACGCAATTCATTCTCACCCGCTTCATGATTACCACTGCGAACCATGGCATAACCATTGATAATGACATACTTGGCATGCAGTGTTTCATATTGATCCCGATCCTGCACCGATGGAGCAGACTCAGTTTCAAGCTTGGCTAAAACAGGCTGTATCTCCTCAAGTAACTTGCGTACTTCCTTCTGATTATTCAGGTTGAGATAGTAATTGGCTGCATCTACCAAAGGAGAAAGATAGGCTAACTGGTTGGCATACGGCTTAGAATCAGCTTGGTAAATTTCTTTACCCAGGTTACGAGCCTTTTCAATGTAATAGGATGCCGTTTTAGGATTGGAGTTCAGGTAATAGTAACTCAAATTGAGATAGGATCGCACTTGTGTGATCTTAAATTCCACATTCTCTGGGAACGCCTGTGCCAAGGCTTCTGCATGCTTGGCAGCTTTTTCATGCATGTTGAAACTGGTTGTCATTTCTCCCTGCATCATGACAGCGCTAGCCAGGAAACTTTCAGTCTTGATCAAATCATGCTTATAATCAAGGTTCTCAGGGAAGTCAGTGCACAGAGCATCCTGCAAAGCCTTGGTCTTCTTCAAGACTTCCTGAGCATTGACGGAATCACCGAGCAGCAGGTAGACTCCAGCCATTCGATAATACACGCGGGCTGCTTCACGCCTCAGCAACGGGTCTTCACTTTCCTGCTCAAGAAAAGACTGATAAAAGGCAACTGCTTCTTCCAGTAACTTTTTCCGTTCTTCCTGTAATTCAGGCCTGCGGGCCCAGTTTTCGGAAGCAGTTCTGGTCAGCAGTTTTTCAACAGCTTCTACTGCCTTTTCCAAACGTTTCTGAGCTTTCTTTTGCTCACTTTCCGCCTTCTTCATTGCGACCATGGCACGATCACGCTCTGTTTGAGCATTATCACGCTCTATCTGTAGCCGGGCGTTGCCAATGGCAATCAAAGCGATGATGGTGCCGACAGCGAGCAGCGCAGTGAGAACCAGACCCGCCAGCGTAGGTCGTCGTTTCGCCGCTTTCCATGTTCTTTCCCACCAGGCAACTGGTCTTGCCTGTATTGGCTCATCTTGAAGAAAACGCTGCAAATCTGCATCAAGCTCTGCGACAGTGCCGTATCGCTTTTTAGCATCTTTCGACAAGCACTTCAGGCAGATCGTTTCAATATCCTTAGGCAGTCTTGGCATCAGCCTGGTAGGTGCAACTGGCTCATCATTCAATACCTGAACAATAGTGTCCCAAGAAGTGCTGGCACGAAAAGGCGGACGGCCAGTCAACAGTTCATACAGAATGGCGCCCAACGCATAGACATCCACAGTTGGACCGACTTGAGTGTTATCTCCTGCCGCCTGCTCTGGAGCCATGTAACTCGGCGAACCCATTACAGTACCAGCCTGAGTCTTCGCACCTGTCCACGTACGCGCATCATCTAACTGCTTGGCTAATCCAAAGTCTGTAACCTTGAGTGTTACCAGCGATTGACCAACCGTTCCTTCATTCACTTCCTTAACCGAATCGAGAACAACCGTGTTTCCCCTGCCTGGTGTGGTTCGCACAGGCTTTTGCGTGCTGTCTACGGTGGAAGGTTGACCATCAACATCCTGAACCAGAATATTGCCAGGCTTCAGATCGCGATGGAGCACACCACGTGCATGGGCATGTGCCACTGCCTCCGCCAACATACTGGTTACACGGGCAGCTTCACGTGCAGGCAGTGGTCTTCCCTGCATACGCTTATCGAGACTGCCACCCGCAACATACTCCATGGAAAACCAGGGGTTGCCCTGACATTCGCCTGTTTCAATCACCTGCACGATATGGGGATGCTGCAATTGAGCAATGGCTTCCGCTTCTGTCTTAAATCGCAATAGATCTGAACTGCTGGCATGATTTCCAGCCAGGATCATCTTCAATGCAACTAAACGATTCAAACTCTGCTGCCGGGCGAGATACACTACGCCCATCCCGCCACGCCCGATCTCCTTCACCATCTCGTAACCAGGGATAATCTCTGGTTTGACAACACCGGCTTCAGTGCCTGCCGAAAGCACAGTACGTTCAGCATCACCAGTCGAGATTTCTGGCCGATACGCAGTTGTCGGGAATGATGCAGCCTGAGAAGAATCCATATTTCTACGATATCGTTGTGAAAACGCTGAATCCAGATGAATTCAACTGATAGTTCATTCGTCTTCACCGAACTCCCATTTCTGCTTCTTGCTCCTTGCTCATAGCTTCTTAAAGTATTCATATGCTCAAGCGAAAATATTTATTGTCTGATCCACGTGTTATTGAGTTGAATTACCAGGCTCGTCGCAAGCTCGGAGTGAATGTTTATCTGGTAGATGGCAAATCGGCATTTTCCCTCATTGATGTTGGTTATCTGGATACTATCGTTGAAATCATTGACCTGCTGAGGGAACTCGATTTCAAGCTTTCTGATTGCAAGTATCTCATTGCCACGCATGCCGATGCCGATCATGTGCAGGGATTGGCCAAGGCAAGTGAGTTGTTACCCGGTGCCAAAGTTGTTGCTCATCCATTGGCAGCTCCGCTGATTGAAAATGGCGACGTGATTGAGACGTTTGCGAAGATTTCCGCCCAGCAAATCGACCTTGAAATGCCACCATGCAAGGTTGATCTACAGGTGAATGAAGGTGACACGCTTGATATAGGCGATGTGACTTTACACGTATGGCATACTCCTGGTCACACAGAAGGACAGCTATCCTTCAAATGTGGCAACGTTTTATTTTCCGGCGACAATATCTATCGTGATGGTGGTGTAGGTGTTATCGACGCTCATCATGGCTCGCATCTACCGCATTTCATCAGCAGCCTGGAACGTATCCGCGATGATGATGCCCGCGTCCTGCTTCCCAGTCATGGACCACCATTTGTCCGCGACAATGCCATGATTCAGAAGACTATCGATCGCTTGGTAGGCTACCAGACTCTACCAGATTTCGGGACTTGTGCAGTACATTGGCCTTTGCTGGAACAATGGGAACGGGATGTTGCATCCGGGAAAATACCCAAACTGTAAACCAACGAATAAACCAGCCTGTTATAAACAGCTGGGCATTCAAGAAATCATTGATAAGCCACCTGGCACTGATTCATTGATGAAAGAGTTGCTGAGATTAAGCAAGAAAAGGTGATGAATTCTCTAAAGAATTATCTGTTGAGGAACTGCATGCTGAGTTGATTGATCTAAGATTAATGCAATACTGCGAACCTGCATTATTCCGCTTAAAGCAGGACATGGAATGAATCAGCCACATCAACCACCATCGCTTCAATCAATCGAACCAACCGTTCGCAAGGACGTTACTTTTTCACAATCTGGATCAGATAAAGCCACCCTGGCTGCGCCATCTTTCGCCGAACCCATACCGGATGTCATAACCAGGAATCTTGAGGCAGGTGATATTGTCCAGGATTTCGAACTGTTGCGTGAGTTAGGACGTGGCGGGTTTGCCACCGTTTTCCTGGCCAGGCAGTTGTCACTTGGCCGACAGGTTGCACTCAAAGTCAGCCCACAGCGCGGCCGCGAAGCACAGACCATGGCAAGCCTGGAACATGATCATATCGTCCAGGTGTTTTCTGAGAGTATTGATGGACTGCGAAAGAAACGTCTGCTCTGTATGCAGTATATCGCTGGTACGACCCTGGCGGAAGTAATGCAGAAACTGCCCGCCAGCATACGAACTGGTGGAAGAGGAAACGATTTTCTGACCGTTCTCGATCAGGTTTGTCATCATCGAGATGAGTTCAAGCCTAGTCTGCTTCAGGAACGTCAATCCCTGGCTTCGGGAGATTTCTTCGAAGCAGTCTGTTGGCTAGGCAGCCGATTATGTGCTGCACTGGAATTTGCTCATGAAAAAGGAGTCCTGCACCGGGATATCAAGCCGGCTAACATTCTGCTCAATAATTATGGCAGGCCGTTCCTGGCCGATTTCAATCTCGCTTGCCAGGCGGACCAGGCTGAAGATGTCATCGTTGGTGGCACCCTGCCCTATATGTCACCGGAACATCTGAAGGCATTTCTTTCCCAGGAAGACGATGACTGGAATAAGGTCAATGAGCAGAGCGATATTTACTCACTGGGGATGGTACTTTATGAATTGGCAACCGGGGTCAAGCCATATCCATCATTGCGGGAACTTGGCCCGGGTCTGGAACTCTATGAGCAGCGTTTGATTCCGATTGACCAACTGCGGACATCCACGCCACCCATACCAGCCTCGCTTGATTTGATTTTACGCAAGTGCCTGGCACCTGATCCGACTCAGCGATTCAGAACAGCATCTGCATTAAGGCAGGCACTGGATGCATGTCGAATCCATCTGCGTTCAATCCAGCAGTTGCCCGCCATTCCACACAGTACACGTCTCCTGCATCATTATCCATTTATTTCCCTGGTGCTAATTTCCACAGTTACCAATATCCTGGGTAGTATTGTAAACACATCATACAACCTGATTCATGTAGTTGATAAACTGTCGCCTCTGCAACAGAAGGCATTTCACTGGGTGATCCTGATTTACAATGGCTTAGCCTATCCACTGCTGGTTGGATTCACCATTTATCTTTTGCGAAAGCGATATCTTGACTGGCAACAGGTACAGCAGGGACGGATGTATACGGCTGAGCAGTTTACAACGCTCAGGAAACGTTTTAATTTCCTTGCTACCTGGTCGATTTTGGGCAGTGCCTTAGGCTGGCTTCCAGGTGGGATTATTTTTCCCGCCGCCATCCACTTCGGCTCGGAACCATTAAGCCTGGAAACTTTTATTCACTTTGTTATTTCCTTCACGCTCTCCGGAATGATTGCTGTGACCTACTGCTATCTCGGCACACAATATCTGGTGCTTCGTGAATTACTTCCAGATTTATGTGCAGTGTCGAGTGAGCAGCGGTTGAAAAATGAATTGAAACCCATACCGGGCAGATTGGCTTTCTTTCAGATGCTTGCGGGCATCATACCACTTTCCGGTGCCCTCATGGTCGTAATGATCGGCTACTCAAGCTACGGCGACAATTGGTTTCGTCTGCTGGTGTGTATGCTGATTGTTCTCGGCATGATCGGCTTTGTCCTGTCATTGCAGGTATCTCAGTATCTTCAACGAGTTCTCAGTGCACTTCTGAAACCTGAGTAATCGCAGAGTTTATAACACTCTGCTTCGATGTCTCAGCCAGTGATCCACCAGAACCAGAGCCATCATGGCTTCACCCATGGGTACAAATCGAGGAAGCAGACAAGGATCATGACGACCTTTTACGCGGACTGTTGTTGGCTCACCTTCTCTAGTAATTGTTTTTTGCTCCTGCGGTATACTGCTGGTAGGCTTCACAGTAACTCGAAGTATTATCGGCTCACCACTGCTGATACCACCCAGCATTCCACCATGGCGATTGGTTGATGTGCCAATCTTCTCCTGCTTTTTGATGAATGCATCGTTATTAGTACTACCACGTTGTAGGGCAGCAGCAGTGCCAATGCCATATTCAAACGCCATTACTGCTGGCAATGACAAGATGGCTTTGGCCAAGTCGGCTTTGAGCTTATCAAAAACTGGTTCACCCCACCCAGCAGGTACTCCTTGTGCAACCAGAGTGCAGGCTCCGCCGATGCTATCCTGTTCCTTGCGAACTTTTTCGATGAGGCTCATCATCATCGCTGCTGAAGCGGCATCAGGGCAGCGTACAGGAGTTGCTTCAACCTGTTCGAGTGTGACCTGTTCAGGTTCTGGGACAGAAGCAACAATATCTCCAATTTGCGAAACATAACCAACGATGAAAACCCCTTGCGTAGCTAGCAGTTTTTTGGCTACTGATCCTGCAGCAACGCGACAAAGCGTTTCACGAGCGCTGGAACGCCCGCCTCCACGATGATCACGAAAGCCGAACTTGGCATCGAAAGTGTAGTCAGCGTGACCTGGTCTGTACAAATGCTTGAGTGCCTCGTAGTCGGAACTATGCTGATCTTTGTTTCGAAAGATCAAACCAATCGGTGTGCCATCGGTTTTTCCTTCAAACACACCTGAAACGATTTCAGGTATATCCTCTTCCTGACGCTGAGTAACCAGTTTGGATTGTCCCGGACGACGTCGTTGCAAATCAGGGATCAGGTCATCTACCTCCAAGGGCAGTCCAGCCGGACATCCATCGATAATGCAGAGATAAGCTGGTCCATGGCTGACACCAGCAGTCGTCACACGAAACAGTTCGCCAAAAGTGTTGGCTGGCATGCATTCCACCTGATTGAGTATCATTGAAATGATATTCAATTCAATCAGAATAAGTAACCTGAGGATCAGGGCGCATAGGGCCTAAGCTGATCATTCAACCATTGCAATACTATCGGAATCATTTTCTGAGCTGTGCCTACATCATGCGTTCCACGGGGGATTGAATGAGAATCTACCTGTAAGCCTCGATTCTGGGCAAGATACATGAAACTTTCAGACTGAGCATCGAGGTTAAAGTTATCTCGGCCTGCCAACGTAATGAGTATCTTGAACTGTCCAGGTTTTATCTTGTAGCGATCAATCAACTCAATCGGGTTATTCTCGCTTGCCAATTGGATAGCAGCATTGCCTCTTCCAAATGCCGGCAAGAGAATATCCTTCATGTGAATCTTGAGTGGACCATATTGTCCAATGACCTCTCGCGGATTGTCCACCCGATCCCGCCAGGCCCAATTGTCTGGTTGAAAATCTGCCTGGTAATTTCCCGAACGATCCATCCACCGTAAGTTCAGTGCTGGCATTAGCCCTACCAAAAGTCCATATTGCTCTGGATGCCTGAGACCAATGCAGAATGCTCCTACCCCGCCCATGGAAGCGCCAGCCATCACGTGGGAATTAGGATCAGGATTTATTGCGAAATTCTTCGTCAGGAAGTGCCACAAATCATGCTCAATCCATGATTGATACTTACCGCGTGGACCATCAATGTAAAAGCTGCCTGCATCCCAGGGATTTGGATCGCCAGTGAAACTGCCATCAGGTGCTGCAACGATCATCGGAGGTAAACAACCCTGAACGATGGCATCATCCAGAGGCTTCACTACCCAATCCAGAAAAGCACGTTCATCCTGGAGGATACCATGAAGTACGACCATCACGGGATACTGCTTTTCCGGACAGTAGCCGGGAGGCAGATAAATATAAAGATCTCGCTTATCGCACAATGAACGAGAAAAGATGCGCCGGTCTCGACCATGATTCTGTGAAAAATCGAGCACTTTCCCCTGTATGCGCAAACACGGAACAATGGCCGGATTGCTCGGCAATGATCCATGACAACAGGCATATATCTGTATAGGTGCAGACGCTAACTGATCTGATGAACTGGCAGTGCTTTCATATCCCAGGATGATACCTGTGATCAGGCAAACGGTGAGCATCCAAGGTGCTGATTTCATCCCAACGCGAATCATGACCGCATCCTTGCGTACCAACAGCGTGAGGCACAACGTAGGTGTCCTGTTTACGCTGATCGACCATAAGCCAATAATGCATCATGAAGAAGTCTTCGTATTAGACGATGTCGAAGCGATTCAGTTCAGACCGTAGGAGTTAGACCTAATTAACACCCACAGCGATACCGCCACGAGCTTTCAGCACCGCGGGAATACCACTGGGTGGCGTACCCTGAAGCTCTTCACGTACGATGTGCACTTGAGCAGGTGCTTCAATGCCCAAGCGTACTTGACCGTTTTTGAGGGAAACAACACTTACAACAATGTTGTCGTCAATGACTATTCGCTGACCAGGCCGTCGGGTGAGAACAAGCATGATTGCACTTCCTTGCACAAGAGACTGGTAATGTTTGCTGATATGAATCTAGCAGCAACAAGAGTGCCAAGGCATCCATGAATTGGCATATTAGTTGTTTTTGTAGCAATCGCTGGGAGAACGGCTAGGGATGCCTCATTACTCCCATGGTGAACATGAAATAGTTTCAATTTGTACACTACTGTACATGAGAAACTCTTACAAGCATGTTGCACCTTGCTACAATCGATTGCTGCAATTCAAGTCTGTTGCTTGCAGTTACCGATATATATTATTCGCATTTGACACTGGTTTTGTTTCGCTGACCGTAAAGTTATTGTGAATTCCTTTATTTTTCATTTTTTCGCTTGGTGGCACTCACTAGATTTCGTGCAAATGTAGTAACTGATTCCAATTGCGTTTCTGTGATTTCATCATGACCGTATGCCTGGGATTCGATCTGAATCCACTGTTCCTGCAAGTTTACTGATTCAACCTCGCTAAGATGATCTACATCTTTCCACGATGAAGTTAGCTCTTCTGCTGTCAGAGAATTCCATGAAGTATTGATCTGATTAGCCAGATAGCCTCTCAGAGCTGTGTACATAGACTGAAATCGAACCCTGGTTGAAATACTGTTATCACTCACATTATTTAGTGCGGTCTCTAATGGATCAATAATGGCAGATGATTGTTTTTTCAACCGATAGATCAACCAGACCATCATTATCAGAAATAGAGTTAGCCCAAAGCCCCAAAACACCCAATTCATATCAGTAGTGGGAATCGGTTCTGGAACAGGAAAATCACGCAGATCAATACCAGAGTTTATAACTGCGAAACTCATCTGTGCTTAGTTGTTTCCTGGCACGAGAGATGTTATGAGACAGCAGGGCCTGCTGCCTTCACTTCAGGACTGGCAACGCTGGCGTACTGTTCAAAGTTTTTATTAAACAAACCTGCCAGCTTACGTGCGGTCGCATCATAGCCTGCCTGGTCTTTCCACGTATTCCTGGGAATCAGGATTTCTGGAGGCACGTTTGGACAAGTTGTTACGACATGCAAGCCAAAAACAGGATCACGTTCCGTCGGTGCATTGACCAGTTCACCTGCATGAATGGCATCGATAATCGACCGTGTGTAAGCAAGTTTCATGCGTTTACCAGTGCCATAGCTGCCTCCGCTCCAGCCGGTATTGACCAGCCATACATTCACATGATTCTTCTGCATCTTGTCGGCAAGCAATTCAGCATACTTGGCAGGATGCCAGACAAGAAATGGCCCGCCAAAGCATGGAGAAAAGGTAGCTGTTGGATCCTTCACACCCACTTCAGTACCTGCCACCTTGGCGGTGTAACCACTGATAAAATGATACATCGCCTGCTGAGGAGTCAGTTTGCTCACGGGAGGCAGCACGCCAAATGCATCTGCAGTAAGAAAAATAATGTCGGTAGGGTGACCAGCCATACAGGGTATCTTTGCATTCTTGATAAACTCTATTGGATACGCACCGCGGGTATTTTCCGTGAAGCTGGCGTCATTGAAATCCGGTTCGCGGTCATCCTCCAGAACAACATTTTCCAGGACTGCACCAAAATGCAATGCCTGGAAGATATCGGGTTCAGATGCAGGTGCCAGGTTGATGGTCTTGGCATAACAACCACCTTCAATGTTGAATACTCCGTGATCCGACCAGCAATGCTCATCATCACCAATCAAGACTCGCTTGGGATCAGCAGACAGCGTCGTTTTGCCTGTACCAGATAATCCAAACAATAATGACGATTTGCTGGAGTAACGATCAGCAGTAGCAGAGCAATGCATGGAAAGCACGCCACGCTTTGGCATCAGGTAATTCATGATGGTGAATACACCTTTTTTCATTTCCCCTGCATATTCCGTCCCCAGTATCACCATCTCTTTATCTTCGAAACTCAAATCGATGCTTGTCTTACTGGTCATGCCAGCAGTCAGCCTGTTTGCAGGAAATTCACCAGCATTGTAAATGGTGAAATCCGGTGTGCCGTAACTTGCCAGTTCTTCTTTCGTTGGCCTGATCAACATCGTATGCATGAACAAAGCATGGTAAGGCCTGGCACAGATGACACGTACTTTCAGACGATAAGCAGGATCCCAACCTGCGAAGCCATCCACGCAATACAACCGTGGCCTGGTGTTGAGGAAATCCTTGGCTCGTTCGCGATTGATCGCAAAACTGTGAGGCTCCATGGGAACATTGACTTGCCCCCACCAGATATCGTGTTCACTGGGGCTGTGTTTTACAATGCGTTTATCTTTGGGTGAACGTCCGGTTTTTTCACCCGAATAGGCTACTAGAGCGCCAGCACCCGAAATTCTCGCGCCCGGATCAAAACGAATGGCCTCCTCATATAAGGTTGCTGGAGGAAGATTACGACCAATAAACGGTGCATCAATATCGTGCGCATCTAGTGAAAAAGTGCTCATACGGGAGAAACCCACATTGTGAAAGTGGCTGGTATTCTAGAGTCTGATAGGGGGGGATGTCAGCATTAATTTTGAAGGAAACCATCGGATTCAATAGTATCGTCAGGCTGCAAGCACTGATTCTTCGATCAATCTTACCTTGATGGAACCGAATGGTTCAACCTGTTCAACTGCTACTCGACGCATTTTGATCAGTTCCAGTAATGCGAGAAACAGGCTGATCAGGCGTGGACGTGTGTGTGGATAAGTAAATAGATTTTCAAATTCTATTGCTTCATTAGTCGAGCGCAGGTGATCCAGCATTTCATCCATTCGAACATGTAAGGGCGTTTCATCTACTGCAATGGCGTTCTGTTGATGTGATAACGTTGCTCTTAATAAACGATCAAATGCACTAACCAGATCCCATAATTCCACCTGTTGCACGGGTTGTTGTGAAGGCTCAAGTTCCTGGTGTGGCTTTTCGTAACTGCCTCGAGGCCAATACGAAGCTTGATGAGCTTCAAGTCGTTCCAACTGCTCACTGGCCTCACGAAAGCGTCGATAGGCAACCAGTTGTTTCACCAGTTCTGCGCGAGGATCTGTTTTCCCAGCAGATTCTGCTTCATCTTCGGAATACTCGTTGCTTCCCGGCAACAATAATCTGCTTTTGATTTCCATGAGTGTGCTGGCCATCACCAGAAAATCTCCCACATCCTCCAGGTTAATACTCTGGATTACTTCGAGATATTGCAGAAAAGAACGGGTGATGGTCGCAATAGGGATGTCCAGGATATCGACTTCGTGTTTTTTCACCAGGAACAAGAGCAGATCGAGCGGGCCACGGTAGATGGGCAATACCACTCGATAATCAGAATTGTGAAGAGAGACTGTCATTTGCCAACCAATCTGATAACGTGAACCCACTTGTACTTGGCCTTGGCCAGCCTGTCAATTGAGTTTCCGTATGTCTGGAAAACCTCGTTTCTGCATTATCTACAATCCGAAGGCTGGTCGGTTAGACACTCATCATCGCTGGCAGCGAATCCAGAAGTTACTAGGGCAGGATGCAGTTTTTCATCCAACACGGTATGCAGGTCATGGTACCGAACTGGCACAGCAAGCAGCCGAGTCAGGCTACTCCATCGTCGTGGCTGCAGGTGGTGACGGAACGGTTCATGAGGTCATGAATGGCATCGTTTGTTCACAGCGAAGTGAGGTTACTTTTGGTGTATTACCTTTAGGATCCGGCAATGATTATGCCAGAAATCTGAAAATACCTCTTGAGGTGAACGGGATGGTCGAGATTCTGAAGGCCAATCAGTCCCGTCCTGTAGATATTGGTGAAGTGATGATTGATGGAAAACAACAAAGATATTTTTGTAACACGCTGGGTATTGGACTGGGAGGCGCAATTACCTCTGAAGCAAAGAAAATCAGATGGTTGCACGGTGTACCTTTGTATGGGTGGGCTTCTTTGAAGACTATTTGGAAACACTACGAACAAGTGGAAGTACATATAACCGAAGGCAATCATCAATGGGATATTTTCATGCTTTATATGGTTTTAGCCATTGGCAAAGCTGAAGGAGGTGGTTTTCTGGTGGCACCTTATGCTGAACTCGATGATGGATGGTTTGACATGGTGTATGTTACTCAACTATCGCGTCTCGGTGCCATACTAGTGCTTCCAAGGCTGATCTGGAAATCCACCCGACAAGGCTGCGCTGCCATTCAGGAACGTAGAACCACAGGTATTACGTTGCATAGCAACAAGCCAGTACCTGTTCATGCGGATGGCGAAATGCTGGCTTATCCGGAACGTGGAGCAACGGAATGCATAGTCAAACTGTTACCTGGACGTTTGAAAGTAATTCAGGGTTAGCGGCTCGCTTTTCGTTTCAAAGTCCAGGATCGAATGTACTCGAGTAGAGGATCGTATTGTGTAGTATCAGTATAGCCACATTCATGCATCCCTGCGAGTGCTTGTTCCTTGCTCCAACCTTCGTGTTCCATTCGATACAAGGCAATCATGACTCCCGTCCGATGCACACCTGCCAGACAGTGGACTAAGATGGGACGAGGATAATTTACTGGGTCATTCAAAACATCAAGAAACTGCTGTACCGCTTGATCGATTAACTCATAAGCATCGCCAGGTGAAACTGGTTTCCGGTGTTCCGAAGACCCCAATGGAATTGCAACAAACTGAGTAAAATTCTTGAAACAGAGATGTTCTTCTTGATCTACACTCTTCCCTGGATGTACTGCAGTTGAACCGCGCAGATTTACTACTGTACCAATATTGTACTCATAGATGACCCGTTCCAAAGCCCTCGGAGAAAGCTGCCCGGAACGATACATGACCCCAGCTTTAACTGTATGCAGATTTCGATAGCTGCAATTTTTGTAGACGGCATAACCACTGATGCTGCCAATAACTACGACGAGCAAGACAATACTGAACAGCCAGCGCCAAGGTATTAATCTGAAACGCATCGGCTTCCCTGCCGCAGTTGGATTAACCATCAACGACATTACCGAAATAGCAGGAAAGTGGAAAGCTCAATTCAACCGCTCAACCTGATAGAGAACTACGTCCCTGCCTCCGGTTGGACTCTTTCTGCTGGTATCACCTTCGTAACTGATCTTGGCTTGCCATCGCCCATCAGTGCTCTGAATCGTTTGGCTTTGTGTCGCTTTCGCAAAGCTGCCCTGAACAGATTGTCCTGTGTCATTTCTGATCAGACAGACAAACTGATTCTTCGGTTCTTTATTTAAACTGAATTTCAACTGTGCACCAGCCAATTCAAATGAACCATCTCTGATAAGGATCATTGAATCAGGTTCCATCATCAGCGTAGCATTCTGTGCCAGCTTCATGCCACGCTCCAGGGTCAGAATTCCTTTTGGAGCAAGTGTTGCGTCGGCCTCCAGTTCAAGTCTGCCCCGCAAAATGCCACTTGGTGCAATGGTGCTGCCCTTGCCAATCTGCATGGCTGGTTCGTCCAGTTGACGGCTGGTACGATGAACTGGTGGTGGAGAATTGTTGATCACCACTGATGATACTGGTTCAGATTTCCCGTTCGGCCACAGTAAAAACACAAGACAAGCGCCAATTCCGCCTACACCTGCCCATATCCATGGTGGTAATTGTTTCTTCGCCTGCAACGGACTGTGTTCTTTTGTCTTATCCACCATGATGGTGACAGATTTGCCACGTGTCTTGGTGGCTACCGAAGAACTGGTGCCAATTTTGGCAGTGGAATTCCCAGCCATGGCTTTGTTGATCGTGAGTGCATCCCGCAGTGGAATCTCATCATCAGCAGGAGGAGGCACGGGCTGATTAAGCCAGGGCTGTAGCGCATCAACCACTTCCTTGGGTTGCTGGAACCTTTGCTTGGGATCCTTATGCATCAGTTTTCTGAAAACATCACACAAGGCTGGATCAAGATCAGGACGCAGTTCCCGGAGAGGAACAGGATCTTTCGATTGATGCATCAACAACTTGGTATGTGTAGGAATTTCCCGTCCATACGGGGGCTGCCCGGTAAACAAGTAGTAGGCTGTACAGCCTAGCGCATACAAATCAGCTCGCACATCAACATCACTGCAATCAATGGCCTGTTCAGGAGCAAGATAATCAGCAGTCCCGATAATCGAGTTACCCTCGTGACGACGGGTAAAGTCATCACCTCGATTGTCAAAGAATCGGGCCAGGCCGTAGTCGAGAACTTTGATTGTGCCGTCCCTGGCCAGAAGCAGGTTGGCTGGCTTGATGTCCCGGTGCACCAGACCCATCTCGTGGCCATGCTGTAAACCTTCTGCCGCCTGTGCCAGGTAATTGACTGCACGGGAAACAGGCAATGCGCCCCGTAGTGCTACTAGTGCCTGCAAGCTCACGCCATCCACAAATTCCATGACGATATAGTGCATTCCCTCGTGGGAATCGATGTCATATGCCTGCACAATGTTTGGATGATTGAGTGTGGCAATGGCCCGTGCTTCGCGATCGAATCGTTCACGGGCTGCTTCGTCATTAGCTAGTCGAACAGGCAAAACCTTGATAGCTACCATGCGCTGCATGCGGCGGTGTTCGCAGAGATACACCTTACCCATGCCGCCTTCGCCAATCATATCGAGCAGGCGATACTTACCTGCAATAAAGAACCCGCGCCATTTGCCTTGCAGCAGCAGACGAACTTGGAAACGAGTCAGCAATCCCATGTTGATGAAAGCCTGAGCAACATCTTTGGGATCAGCATTCTCTGGATCATCCAGCGACGAAATGGCTTCATCCAGTTTTGATTCTTCAATCAACTGGCTTTTTCGAAGCAAAGTCAAGAATGCTTCGCTACTGCTACTCGGCTGCGTTGACATCGCGTTCACAACACCCTCGTCGTGAGGAACCAGAGTTCCAAGGTAGAAACAATTGTGTGGTCTGTTTTGACAAAAAACAAGCGGTTGTTGTAAAATATGTCGAATGTAAGGCTTAGGTAGAGACCTTAGGCAAGATAGTGAAAAATTATGATCCGTTTACTTCATTTTTCAACGTCGAATCAGAACATTCCAATAATAGCGTGATTTTATTCGCTTGAAACGATAGCATCTGCTTCGATTTCTACAAGCATAGCCGGATCGATCAATCTGCTGACTTCGATCATGCTGGTTACCGGACGGATCGTAGCAAATATTTCACCATGTGCCCTGCCAATGGCTTCCCACTGATGGATATCCGTAACAAACATTCGCGTACGTACAACATCCTTTAAGGTTGCACCTGCCAAGGCCAATGCTTTTTCAAGATTCAATAGCACCTGCTTGGTTTGCAAGTACGGATCACCGGCACCAATGATTTCGCCTTTTGGACCAGTTGCTGTCGTTCCACTGACAAATACCTGTAAACCAACTCTAACTGTTCTGCTGTACCCTACCACTGGCTCCCAGGGAGTACCTGTTGAGAAATTCTGTCGGTTCATGACGTATCCTCAGGCAGTTGGCTCTTGCAGGGAAACACACTGTCAGTCTATCATTCAGCAACATTATCACCATGAAAGTCAGACATGATTCTGCACGCTCGCCATTACCAAACTCTTGATGCCATTGAGATTCATATTGAAAACGATGTCATCACAGCTGTCATCCCGAAACCAGAAATGACAGTGAACGAGATTGTCGCACCAGCTTACTTTGATTTACAGATCAATGGGGCCCGGGGCATCAGTTTTACTGATGCTTCCCTGACAATGGAATCTGTCGAATTGGTGGCAGCGACACTTCGCGCACACGGCGTATCTGCCTTTTGCCCAACAGTCCTCACTGCCAGTGATGAAACCATAGCTGCATCTTTGAGCGAACTTCGAAATGCTGTAGATACCAGCCGTAGCCTGGCTCGTGCGATGCCTTGTTTTCACCTGGAAGGTCCATTTATTTCTGCTGAGGACGGCCCTCGCGGAGCTCATCCGCGAAATCATGTCCAACAGGCTAACTGGGAATTATTTCAACGCTGGCAGGATGCCGCTGATGGTCGCATCAAACTGGTAACTCTAGCACCCGAAGTCGCAGGTGCCTTGTCTTTGATTGAAAAACTGGTTAAGCAGAACATCATTGTTTCCATCGGTCACAGTGCTGGCCCAGTTACAGCCATCCGCGATGCTGTTCATGCTGGTGCCCGATTAAGCACACACCTTGGCAACGGATGTGCAAGAATGTTGCCCAGGCATGAGAATATCCTCTGGGAGCAACTTGCCTGCGATTCATTGCATGCAAGTTTAATAACAGATGGACACCATCTGCCTTGGAACGTGGTGAAATGCTTCGAACGATCCAAACAACTTGAGAAACTGATCATCACGTGTGATGCCAGTCCGCTGGCTGGATTGCCTGCTGGGGTTTATTCATTATGGGATAGTTCTCTCCAGATTACTCCTGACAGGAAAATCGTACTAACTGAACAAGGCGTACTGGCTGGTTCATGGGATTTTACTGCAGCATGTGTCGAGAAATACATGCATAACATGCAACATCCATTTCACCATGTACATCCATTGGCATGCGACCATCCACGAAGGTTATTGAATCTTCCTGTCCCTTCCCTTGAAGTTGACCAACCAGCAGATTTGGTATTCCTTGTTCAAGATTTACAGGGTAACTGGAAACACACACGCAGCATCATACAGGGGAAAGTCATTCCTTACCCAATACCAGTTTAGCAATGCGGCGTTGAGGCACACTTAATGGATATTCATGAAGTTGCTCAGGCAAGATCCACTTCAACTGTTGATACTCCCTTTGATGACTTTTACCGCTTTTCCATAAGGCTTTGACGACATTCAGTGTTACCCGATATCGTGTAATACTGTACTGAATCGTGTTGAACAACATTGGCTTCTCGACACTGTATCCAGTTAGCTTCTGGCATTGCTTATTCACTTTACTAAGACTGTGATCTGTTGAGTCCATGATCTGAGTAGGGAATTCCCACATGTTCGCCCAACGACTGGAATGAGTTGGTCGTTGTGCCAATAGTAACTGTTTACCTTTGGTGACGATTAATGCTCTCTGATACTCACTACTGATTAACGGCTTTTCGTTTCGGACTGGCAACTGATTGGCAAACTCGCGACCTTGACAATAGAACTTCAGTGGGCATAAAAGACAGCTTGGTCTACCCGTCGTACATATTGTCTGCCCTAATTCCATCCATGCCTGGTTAAAATCACCAACATGAATTTGCGGCAGTATTGCCTCAGCTGTTGACCAAAGCCAGCTTTGTGTTTCCTTGCTTTGTAAAATCTTCTTCCAGGTAAATAAACGACAGATCACACGGGCAACATTGGCATCAACGATGGGTAATCGTTTGTCAAATGCCTGACTTAGTACAGCATTGACGGTGTAACGACCAAAACCAGGCAAAGTAGACAACTCTTCTTCATTCTGCGGAATTATTCCATCATGTTTTTCAACGATGATGCATGCAGCCTGATGCAAATGCCTGGCCCGCCGATAATAGCCCATCCCTTCCCAATACTTCAGCACTTCCTGTTCACTTGCCTCAGCCAAAGCAAAAACTGTGGGGAACCGTTGCATAAACCGTTGAAAGAAGGGAATGACAGTAGTCACCTGCGTTTGCTGCAGCATGATCTCGCTGACCCAGATGGCGTAGGGTGAGCGCGTATCTCGCCAGGGAAGTTGTCGTCGATTGATTTGATACCAGTTGAGTAATGCTCGACGAATCTTCCTTAATAACTGCGTTGGCAATGGAATGCTTGAATGTTTCATCGTTCAGTTATTGAACCTGTAAACCAAAAAAACCCCGAATGCAATTCGGGGTTCATTTGCAAAGTAGGGAACCTACCGAGGCCGACGCATGTATTTTTCCAGAATGGCCTGCGCTGCGGTTGAAGTGTTCGCTGAGTTTGAAACACTCTTGGCTGCGTCTGATTTCTTTCTCTCATTCGTCCTCCTCTGCTCATCTGTCAATGCTGGCTGATCTTCTGCGGTTGTTGGATCAAGTGAAAGCCCAGCAACCGTGCTTCCCATAGGAATCGAATCGGAAGGGATTGAACCACTGGGAGCATCTGCAAAATTAAAAAGCATTTCAGCAATGTCATCTTCTGCGGCACTTGCCTTTTTCGTTTTCTGAACTGAGCTCGCCATGGCTTTTCCACTCGAACTCTCAATCACCGTCTTTTCCGCTGAAGGCACAATGGTAGGTGCAGCAGCCATCACTGCAGTTGCCTGCAGTTTGATCTTGAATGTCAATGGACCAAACTTGACTACATCGCCATCTCGAAGAAAAGTCTCGCCTTCCACTTTCTGATCATTCACGAACGAACCGTTGGTACTCCCGTAATCCCTGAACAATACCTGTTCACCCTGCAGAATAAATGAACAATGCTTCTTACTGATCATGGGGCTGGCTGGTCGCAGATGACAACCAGGGTCTCGACCAACCGTAAACTCAGGTAACCTGATCGGAATTTCCTTACCCGCAGTTGTTCCAGTTACCACGATTAGGCTGAATTTCATAAGTACGTTAACTCCCAGACGCACTAATCGCTGATGAACGCAATCTACTGCAACTTCATCGTTTCTTCAATCATGTAAGTTCCCACAACTTGGTGATAATTGCAAGTGCCATCTATTGTGGTAAAGCAATTTCTTTTCGTTTTCAGAATATAACAAAAAGATGCTTGGAATCAATCAATTCAGCAGATAAAGTGATGCTCTTTACAAATCTCAAGTTGAGAGCCAATTTCCATGCGTCGTGTAGCAATTTTCTGGCCTGGTGATTATCGCCCAACCCCCAATCAATGGGCGCTTTCACAGATAACAGCCATCACTGAACAACTCACAGCCGCACTGAAAAAATTGGGACGTAAACCGTATCTGGTAAAGGGATTTCTCACCAAGCCATCAGAGTCGATTACCAGGTTAGGGCCTATTGACGACCCGATGATTGGTACGTTCGTGCATTGGACCTATGGCCCACACACTTGCGATGGTGTTGCAGGCAAAAACAATCCACTACTACTGGCCAGCAATTTCTCAGGCACCTGGCCTGGCCTGGTTGCCTTGCTCAATACATCAGCCTGCCTGGAAAGTATCAGCCGACCGCATAGCCGCATCTGGACCAGTCAAAAAGACTGGACCAAGGACAAGCTGTTTATGGAACGACTCGATGAATGGTGCAGTACGGGACAGATTCAATACTCCACCAGTGAATTACACCATATCGCTCCGATTTCTCAGAATGCGACAGCATTAGCTGATCGGGTATATCAGCAGATTCAAAAGAAACGGATTCTCGCCCTGATGCTGGGCGATACTTCCATGGGAATGATCAATGGTTATTTCGGCCCACGTATCCTCGCCAAGCTCGGATTCGCTGAGCACAAAGTAGATCAATCGTGGATCAGTGTGCGAATGAAGTCGGTACAAGATGATCGCGTTGAACAAGCGTTCAAATTTGTCAGGAACAAGGGGGTTCAATTCCACTGGCGGGAAAAGGATGCAGAAGATTTCACGGAAGATGCCACGAGACAACAACTCCGCATGTACCTGGCAGTTTTGGATCTGGTAGAAGAATTTGAAGCAGACTGTGTTGGCTGGCAATATCAGTTAGGATTGCTCTACTCCCTGCCACCCAGCGATTTCTGCGAAGGGCTGATGAACTCGGCATGCCGCCCGGAATCGGATGGCCATCCCCTCATTACCAGTACCGAGGCAGACCAAGGCAACCTGCTACCTATGGAAATGATGAAACGGCTACTTCAGCAGAAAGGGCTGCATGATGCCGTCATGTTCCATGATGTCCGCTGGGGAGCAACTCATGCAGGCAGGTTCCTGTGGATTTTGCTGAACTCAGGCAGTTGTGGAGCCTATGCGTTTAACCATGATCCAGATTCACTGGAAGGCGTACACAGCTACAGGCAACCTGCTGGCTATTTCCCATTTCCTGGCGGAACATTTGCAGGTGCCAGTCTGCCTGGCAAACTGACCTGGGCCAGGGCCTACCTTCGTGGCAATGAACCCTGGATGGACGTTGGGACGGGAGAAAGTGTTGAACTGCCTGAAAAAGTGCGTGAACAATGGTGGAAGGGAACGACCCGCCAATGGCCCTTCATGGCTGCTGACCTGCATTGTTCAACCGAAACCTTAATGGCCCACTACATGTCCAACCATATTGCAGTTGCCTATGGCGACATCTTCGAAGAAATGCTGGCACTCAGCATCAAACTAGGCTACAAAGTCAGAGTCATGCGGAAAAACTGATTCATCTGGATTCACCATCACGGGTACAGAGTTATGGCAAAACGATATCTACTGTCTCTCTTTCTCAGTTTTGTTGTTCTTGCAACCATTGCTTTGCTGGGCAATGCACAAGAGAAGAAACAGTCTGCACTACCGCGGCCATCCGTTGATTCTATCTATCAACTGGGACAGGATTCTCAGCGTAAAAGCGATGTTCCTCATGGCTCGCTTAGCGAAAAGAAAACTTACCGCAGCAATATCTTCAAGCCCACGGATCGCGATTACTGGGTGTATATTCCTGCTAATGCTGACAAGAGCAAACCGCACCGTGTCATGGTGTTTCAGGACGGAAACAATTACGCCAATCCCAACGGCCCCGTCCGTATCACCAATGTCTTTGACAATCTGATGCATCGCAAGGAACTTCCGCCCATCGTTGGCATTTTCATCATGCCCGGTGTTCCTCTTGATAATGATGGCAATCGAGTTACTGATCGAATTAAAACCAATGCACAGCGAAGCCTCGAGTACGACACCTTGTCAGCTAAATATGCAGATTTCCTGGAAAAGGAAATGCTGCCCAAAGTTGAAAAAGAGTATGAGATTAAGTTGACAACCAAGCCGGAAGAACGGGCCATTTGTGGAATCAGTTCGGGTGGGATTTGTGCATTCACCGTTGCATGGGAACGACCTGATCTGTTTCGAAAGGTGCTCAGCCACGTAGGAAGTTTTACCAACATTCGTGAGGGACATCTTTACCCTGACCTCATACGGAAAAGCCAGGGATCACCCAAGCCAATTCGAGTTTTCCTGCAAGGCGGATTGAATGATCTGGACAATCGTGCAGGGAATTGGCCGTTGGCCAACCAGGAAATGGCTGCTGCTCTCAAATTCGCCAAATACGATTATCGGTTTGAATTTGGCACAGGCGGACATTCGCTGGCCCACGGCGCTGCCATCATGCCTGAATCTCTGAAATGGCTCTGGCGGGAAGATTCCCGGTAATTTCAACTTTGCTGGTCGATCATGTCCATCGTTCACGTTCATCTGGGACCTCGCAGTTACAACATACACATTGGATGTAATCTGGAAGAAAATCTTGCCCAGTACTTCCCTGCAGGCTCGCGAAGTGCAAAAGTTTGCTTAATCACCGATCAGAATTCCAAGGTTCATGCACAACTGGTTGCATCGTTGCTTGAAAAAAATGGCGTCATCACGAGACTTGTTTGCCTGCCTGCCGGGGAAGATCAGAAATGTCTCGCGACGCTTTCCCGCCTGTACGATGAATTGGTCGAATTCAAAGCAGATCGCCAAACGATCGTTGCAGCAGTTGGTGGTGGTGTAATCGGCGACTTGGCTGGGTTCGCAGCTGCTACTTTCAATCGTGGCATTCGACTTCTCATGATACCAACTACCCTGCTGGCTATGGTGGACAGCAGCGTGGGCGGCAAAGTTGGAATCAATCATCCAAAAGGCAAGAATCTGATCGGCGCCTTTCATCAGCCTATGGGTGTGGTAATTCACCTCCCTTTTCTGCAAACACTACCTGATAGAGAGTTTTGCAGTGGGTTGGCTGAAGTCGTGAAATATGGCATGATTATGGATGAAGCATTCTTCCGATGGCTGACTCATGCTGGTACCGATTGGCGGAATACCACGATTGTGGAGCACATAGTGGAAACCAGTTGCAGACATAAGGCAACGGTAGTTCAGGAAGATGAGTATGAGACAAACGGTTTACGTGCCATCTTGAATTTTGGTCACACGTTTGCCCACGCAATCGAAACCGTTGCCGGCTATGGCACACTGCTTCATGGCGAAGCTGTTGCAATCGGAATGGTGGCAGCCTGCAGAACTGCTGTTCGCATGAACTGGTTTTCAGAGCGAGAAATAGATGAGTGCCTGATACCCCTTCTTCAGAGTATGCACCTGCCGATCAGATTGCAGAACAACTGGTCTGTTGATTCGTTATTATCGACCATGAAACATGATAAGAAAAATATACATGGTCAATTACGGCTGGTGCTGCCCAGATGGATCGGGAAGGTAGAATCTGGAGTGGAGGTTGATGAAGGCCTCGTCAGGGAAGTGTTGGCAACCAGATTGGCAGGCCCCCATGAACTGGGATGAGGAAACCCTGGCCCGATTGAAACTGCACCTGCTGCCAGGTCTTGGCCCTAAGACACTGGCTGCACTGCTTGATCGTTTCAAGACAGCTCAATATATCCTGCAAACACCTACCGATGAATTGATGACTGTTACTCACATTGGCCAGAAAACTGCTGAACAACTTACCTCAGCTATTTCCAGAATAGATATTCAGAAGGAATTGAATCTGGTTAAACAGCACCACGCAACACTTCTGCATCTGGATCATCCTGATTATCCTGCGTTGTTAAAAAGTATTCCTACTGCTCCGTTCTTTCTGTTTTGTCGTGGTGCGTTCACTGCAGCGGATAGCCAATCGGTAGCAATCGTGGGATCGCGCCACTGTACCGCCTACGGAAAACGAATTGCCACCAGGCTCGCCACAGGATTAGCAAAGGCAGGATGGACGATTGTCAGTGGATTAGCCCGAGGTATTGATGGAATTGCCCACACCGCAGCCTTGGAAGCGGGCGGACGAACCGTTGCCGTCCTGGCAGGTGGCCTGGCTAAAATCTATCCTCCGGAACATAAAGACCTGGCTGAGCGTGTTATCGAGCGTGGAGTTCTTATCAGCGAAATGCCGATGGGAATGTCTCCCATGCCCGACTTGTTCCCACGCCGCAATCGTATCATCAGTGGCTTGAGCCGGGCGGTAATTATTGTGGAAGCAGCCACTCGGAGCGGAGCATTGATAACGGCGCGACTGGCTGGAGAGCAAGGCCGCGAAGTACTGGCTGTACCGGGCCTCATCGACAGCGAAGCCAGTGAAGGCCCTCATCAACTCATCCGCCAGGGTGCCACTTTGATTCGTTCCGTAGATGATGTCCTGGAAGCATTGAATGCATTGCCTGCCATTGAGGATGACACCATCGAGACTGCTGCTTCATCACAAACTGAAACAGTGACCAAGAAGAAACCTGATGATCCGCCAGCTAATCTTTCCTCCATACAGTTGCAGCTTTGGAATGCGATGGGAAGCGAAAGTGCCCTGGTAGATGAACTGGTTGCACAAACCTCGCTCGGCATTTCCGATATCAACAGTTCCCTCCTCATGATGGAACTATCAGGGCATATTCGGCGATTACCTGGTAATCGCTTTGCCAGGAAATGACCCATGACCATCTACCGAGCAGACTGGGTCTTCACAGGGTTAAGTGAACCTATTCGACATGGTGTTGTTGAGGTGGAAGGTGATCGAATAGTTCGTATCGCTCCCTGGAATCATGAACACATCGATGTTGATTTTGGTCAGTCACTCATTATTCCTGGCCTGATCAATGCCCATACTCATCTTGATCTTGGTGAACTCCACAACCAACTTGCACCACCTGCCCAATTCACAGACTGGCTGAAACAGGTCATTTCGTATCGAATGTCCAGCAAGCATGAAAATTGGGATGCAGCCATCCGTGCAGGCATCAGCCAAAGCCTGCAATCGGGAACTATGCATCTTGGCGATATCAGCGTGGGCGGACGCAGCGCTTCACTTCTTCAACAAGCTTCTTGTCGGGCTCAAGTCTATTTCGAACTTATCGGCTTGACTGACGAACGCACGGATCAGGCCTTGCTACAAGCCGATGCATGGCTCGCTTCCAGGCATGATAATATCATTCATGCACTTAGCCCGCACGCCCCATATTCGGTTTCACGCAGGCTGCTCACAACTCTGCGCGACAAATATCCTCATGTGCCTGTTGCCATACATGTTGCAGAAACCCGCGAAGAGTTGCAATTACTGGAAACTCATCAAGGCCCATTTAAGGAGTTCTTGCAATCCATCAACGCCTGGCAACCTGATAATCTCTTTCGGTCTATTGATGAGGTCATCGACGTCCTGAACGGCTTCGATCAGGCATATCTCATTCATGGCAACTACCTGAATCGTGAACAATGGCAGAAGTTGGGAAATGGCATTACGGTTGTTTATTGCCCGCGCACCCATGCCTACTTTGGGCATGACACTCATCCCTATCTCGACATGTTCGCTGACGGAGTCAAGATAGCATTGGGAACCGACAGCCTGGCTTCCAATCCTGATCTAAGCGTTCTGAATGAGTGTCGATTTCTCTGGAAACGGGATAAAAGCAGACTCAATGGTAACACTTTGCTGAACCTGGTCAGCAAGCCCTTTATTCCTGGTTCACTGTCTCATTTTGTGGTGTTTCTTCATAACAATTGCTCGACTGATCCCTGGGAATTGCTTTGGGGGTATGATTCTGAACTAAAAAGACTATTACCATCAACATGACGTAACTTATTACCCACAAACAAGTAGTAGCTACACCCTTCTAAATTAATCAACATTTTCTGCATTATTTCTCAAGTAACCTGTCACAATCGCAAGGCAGCCCGCTCTAGGCTTACAGATGAGGGATGGCTTGACTACCAACTTCTCTGTTTCGAGTGTGGGCGGCATAGCAAGTAGTCAAGCCATCTTTCATATCTACCCGAACAACTGTTGAGTTCGTCCAGATCAACAGGTGATTGACCAGGGCGAGTGCCCAGCTTGAACTGGTCAAAAAGGTGTCGAGGTAACACTCGGCATCGCCTAATAATTCGTCTGGGTCGTTAGCGGATGGGGCGGACAGGCTAACGACTCAGGCGAATTACTTTTTTGGCATACCGATTTAGCCAGCCTTCGAATTTCATATCTCAATCGCCATACCAATAAATAGTTGACCGCGAACCTGCAGCCGTTAGGATGTAGCATTGACCGGGCTGTAGCGCAGTTTGGCTAGCGCGCTTGGTTCGGGACCAAGAGGTCGCGGGTTCAAATCCCGCCAGCCCGATTGGCTTCGCCAATAGAGCAGTAGTGCAGTAGTAGAACTCATGCTCCACTGCTGTCTACTGCTCAACTGTTCTACTCTCCAATTCTGATTTGATCAGTTGGCCCAGGCTTCTTTCGCCTTACGGCTTGGCGTTGAGAAAGTCGTTCACCATCGGCACGATGATGGGCATCTTTTGCATCAGCGTGACATGGGTGGCATCGGGCACGATGGCCAACCGCGATGCGGGGCGAGGCTTGATGTCGCCGTGGATTTCGCCACCCTTGAGGCGGTACATCTCCCCAACGTGTTCGAGTCGGATGCCGTCGGCGTCGCCGTGGATGAAGAACATCGGTGCCGTGGTGGCCTTCAGCTTGTCGGCAGTGATGCTGTCCCCTTTGGAAGCTGAGGCGACCATCCGTTTGATGAACGTCGGAAAGGCGTCCGGCGTCGGGCTCAGCTTCTTGTATTCGGTTTCGAGGGGCGAGCCGATGAAGAGTTCCGCTGTGAGTTTCGCTAACGCCTCTTGCCCTTCCTTGACCACGCCGTCGCGACGGAAGTAGGACGAGATGACGACCACCTTCCGCACCTTGTCCGGATGGCGGATCGCACACTGCATCGCCACGCCACCACCCATGCTGTAGCCGAGGATGTCCGCCTTGGCGATCTTGAGATGATCGAGCAGGGTTGCCACATCGTCAGCCAGGTTCGCCGTGCTGATGTCGCGGTCGATGTCCCCCGTGCGGCCGTGGCCCTGCATTTCGATGGCGATCACCTTCCGAGTCTTGGCGAGTTCGCCGATCCAACCTGTCCAATTGTTGGTGATGGTCATGAACGAGCCGTGAAGCAGTACGACTGGGTCGCCACTGCCGTGGACTTCGTAGTACATTTTGAGCCCGTTGACCGGGGCGTAGCCTGTCGTGGGTTGTTGCTGTGCGGAGGCGAGGGCGGGTAGGAGGAGTGTCAGGAGGAAAGCTGTTGTTTTCATGGTTGGTGTAACTCCCGTTTCGCCGAAACGACACCGTTTGGCTACGTTTTACTGTGAATGCCGCGGATCGATTCTAAGAGCATCTAACAAAAAGAACATTAGAGGAAATAGCCGCAGATGACGATGCACCCGAGTAGCATGAACGCTTCGTGGATGTCATCGCGTCGTTCATAGCGAACCCGTAAGCGTCGAAATTGATGTAGCCAACTGATGG
>JAEUIE010000043.1 GCA_016795155.1 Planctomycetia bacterium
ATTAACGTGGCTAATGACGTGCCTTCCTTGGCACCACGCAAAGCCTGATCTCCTGATGTGTTGTGTTGCTGTTCGCAAACTACAACGTAACCTCTTGAGATCAGGCTGTTTAGATCAACTTAATTACCGGATGGCCTCTACGGCCAAACCATGGCACCCAGACAGCCCTGCTTGCACATTCAAACCCACTTGCAGTTGCCCATAACCCGCTTCATCGAGTAACCTCTACAGCCTGAATCCAAGAGGGTAAAGGACATGACGTCCTCGACGATGATGAGCCGAGTGAAGGGATTAATCAAGGAACGGGTGCCACTGGCTAAAAGTGTAGTCCAGTGGATGAAGTCGCCACTATTACTGGAGACACTGCATGGCCCGATACCTCGTCCGCCTTGGATGCCATTGGGCAATCTGCGGGAATCGTTGTCACGCGAATTCATCCACGGCAGCGGGCTGGAGATTGGCGCGCTCTACAATCCCGTCTTCGTGAAGCCAGGCGTTTCGGTGACCTATGTCGATTGGGAAACCACCGAAGCGATGCGCGAGCAGGTCAGGCTGTTGCCTCACCATCAGGATGCTCCCATTGTGAATGTGGACATCGTCGATGATGGCGCCACGCTGACAAAAATCGAAGCCGCGTCACAGGATTTTATTATCGCCAACCATTTCATGGAGCATGTGCAGGATCCCATCGGCACCATCAAACGGCATCTGGATTTGGTAAAACCCAACGGCATTCTTTACTACGGCATACCCGATAAGCGATTTACTTTCGACAAGGAACGGCCTGTCACCACGCTGCAGCACCTGGTAAGTGATCACAACGAGGGGCCGGCATGGTCACTCATGCAGCATGTCGAAGAGTTTGTTGCCCTGGCTGAGAACAAATCAGGAATCGATGGGGAGAATCGCATCAAGGAGTTACTGTCTCTGCCTCAATTGGGCATTCATTTTCATGTCTGGACCATTCATGAACTGAGTGAGCTGTTTACAGAAATCCGAAAGCGATACTCATTGCCTTATGCCATAGAAGCGATTGTCTGCAATCGGGCGCTGATTGAAACGATTTGCGTACTTCGAAAAACTGAGAGCTTCTGACAAAACGAACCCCCTCTCCCTCCAGGGGAGAGGAGAGAAATCGTTATCCGGCGTGTTTCTTTACCCACGCGACATACTTATCCATCCAGCCTTGCAGGAAGGCCTTGCTGCCTGCGCCGATGTTACCCTGATCGTCGAAGAAGCCATCTTTGATGTGAATGAACACCTCGGGCTGTCCCAGTGTAGGTACATCGAGATAAGCTAACACATTGCGTAACTGCTGTTGAGCCAATGCTGTGCCGATAGTGCCAATGGATGCACCGATGACACCGGCTGGCTTGCCGGCCCAACTGTTTTGCCCATAGGGCCTCGAAGCGTGGTCTATCGCATTTTTCAGCACGCCCGGCATCGAGCGGTTGTACTCTGGCGTCACAAACAGCAGGCCCTGTGCTGCTTTGATTTCATTCTTCAGGCGAACTGCCGATGCGGCAGGCTGAGCATCATCATCCTGGTTGTAAAGTGGCAGGTCGCCAATTTCTACCTGCTTGAAAGTAAAATCCGCCGGAGCCAGCCTTGCAATAGCATGAGCCAGTTTGCGGTTCAGTGAATCTTTGCGAAGGCTGCCTACTACCACTGCAATCTGATACTGAGCCATGATTCGTCTCCTGAATAGAGATGATAATATAGCAACTCATGCTGCTGAAGTTATGTTGCAGAGCTTTTCAAAAGTTCGAGCACTTCTTCATCTGTCGTCTGCTCGAAATCTTCGTAATGTTGCCCCACAGCCCAGAAATATTCAGGCTGCTCCAGACAGACAACATCGTCAGCCACTGATTGCAATTTTTCAATTATTGAAGGCGGAGCTATCGGCAATGCGATGATCAATTCATGTGGCTGCGATGACTTTACCACGTTGATCGCTGCTAGCATGGTGGATCCCGTTGCTAAACCGTCATCTGTCAGAATTACCGAGCGTCCTGCAATGGATGCTTGCTGTTTGATTTGACGAAACAGTCTCTTTCGTCTGGTTAATTCAGTGAATTGATCACTTTTTTCCTGCTCCAGATATCCCGCAGGCAGTTTCAATTCTTCAGCCTGCGGATTCATATAGACGGTGCCATCTTCGCTCAACGCACCCAATGCAAACTCGGGATGATCAGGTGCCCGTAATTTGCGAGAGAGCATGACATCCAGTTCCGCATGCAGTATCCTCGCGATGGCTGCACCTGTGACCACTCCTCCACGCGGAATAGCCAACACCAGAGGATTCTTCAATTCCCGTTTGCTCAGTTCCTGCCCAAGCAATTCACCAGCTTCCTGACGATTTCGAAACATGGCTGAATACAACAGAGTGGGATTTTATCTTCCACTGTCATCCAGTGTGAGGATAAAATGACGGTATGGATCATTCATTGTTGCGTGAAGCGATTGCAATCTCCATCGAAAAAATGGAAGCCAACGAAGGTGGCCCCTTTGGAGCGATCGTGGTGCGTCAAGGTGAGATTGTTGGTCGTGGCTGGAACCGGGTGACATCTACGAATGATCCGACAGCCCATGCTGAAATCGTTGCTATTCGCGATGCATGTGCCAACTTGAAGACCTATTCGCTGACAGATTGTGAGATCTACGCCAGTTGTGAACCGTGCCCGATGTGCCTGGCTGCGGTCTACTGGGCCCGCATTGAACGACTCTATTTTGCAGCCAGCAGTGAAGATGCGGCTCAAGCTGGATTTGATGACAGCCACATTTATCACGAAATCGCAAAACCATCAGAACATCGGAAAATCACCATCATTCAGGCATTGCGCGAAGAGGCTCAACAAGCCTTTCATCGCTGGAATAAGAAATCCGATCGAATCGCATACTGATCGTAATTATTATGATGCTCAGAGCATTTCACTAGGCACAAACATCGATAATCTGGTATACTTTCAGACCTGCCAGTCAACCCTGCCTTACTAATGTTTAAGATCGTATGCTTGCCGCCTGCCTGCTGACATACTGGTGCCATGCAATTGATTCGCCTGTAATCAGCGAAAAGGTAGTCACGTTTGAACGTGACATTGTGCCGCTGCTCACGCGACATGGATGCAACGCCGGAGCGTGTCATGGCAAAGCACGGGGGCAGAACGGCTTTGCACTTTCACTGTTAGCCTACGATCATGATTTCGATTACCACGCGATCACGCAGGAAGGGCGTGGCCGACGTGTCTTCCCGGCACAGCCTGAAGCGAGCCTGCTGCTTCGCAAAGCAACTGGCGAAGTGCCTCATGGTGGTGGCAAGCGCGTACCCAAAGAAAGTGTAGCTTATCAGCAATTAACCCAATGGATCGCTGCGGGACATCCGCGTACTCCTGCTTCGGCACCGGTGCTGAAACGCATAATCGTGTCTCCCACGGAAAGGCTGATGAAGCCCGGCAGCAGCGAGCAACTCAAAATCATTGCACACTATTCCGATGGCAGCAAAGAAGATGTCACCAGCATGACGGCATTCCAGTCAAATGAAAGTGTATATGCGAGTGTGAATGACAAGGGCATGATTCAGGCTGGCAATCTGCCTGGGGAAGCAGCGATCATGGCACGGTATCAGAACCTGTTTGCTGTCTGCCAGGTGATGATTCCATTACCCAACAAACCCGATGCAACTCTTTTTGACAAGTTGCCCCGCAACAACTTTATTGATGGTCACGTCTGGGCCAAGCTCAAGCAATTAGGCATGGTGCCAGCTGATGAAGCAAATGAAGCGACACTGCATCGGCGACTGTATCTGGACATCCTCGGCAAGTTACCCACAACGCAGGAAACACGAACTTATCTTAATAGCACCGATCCGCAAAAGAAACTAAAACTGATTGATACGCTGCTGACAAGGCCTGAGTATGCCGACAACTGGGCGAATAAGTGGGCCGATCTGCTTCGTCCCAATCCGTACCGTGTAGGCATCAAGGCTACTTTCAACCTGGATGGCTGGTTACGTGATGCGTTTCGCCAGAACATGCCCTACGACCAGATGGTGCGTGAGATTGTCACGGCCCAGGGGAGCACGTTTCAAAATGGCGCTGCGGTACTCTTCCGTGATCGACGTTCGCCCGATGAAATTACCACCATCGTCAGCCAGCTTTTCCTTGGCGTACGGCTCGATTGTGCGAAATGCCATCACCACCCGTTTGAGGTATGGGGCCAGCAGGATTTCTACAGCTTCGCAGCATTTTTTGCACGACTCGGACACAAAGGCGTAGGCCTCTCACCACCCATATCAGGCGGCGAGGAAGTGATCTATACTTTGCCGAGCGGTGTAGTGAAGCATCCCGTGACAGGTAAAGATATGTTTCCTACGCCCCTTCTGGGTAAGCCTGTTAATATCCCAATAGAGGAAGATCCACGTGCAGTGCTGGCCCGCTGGATGACATCGCCGGAGAATCCTTTTTTCGCCAAGGTCATCGTGAACCGTGTATGGGCTGATCTGCTCGGGCGAGGCATCGTCGAACCTGTGGATGATCTTCGCGCCACCAACCCACCTACCAACTCCAGGCTGCTTGATGCGTTGGCGGATGATTTCAAGAAACACCAGTACGATCTGAAGCACCTCATCAAAACCATTGCCAGCAGCTATGTCTACAGCCTGAGTTCTGTACCCCGTCCAGAGAATGCTGGCGATTCACGCAACTACAGCAGGCACTATCGTCAGCGGTTGCGTGCGGAAGTGCTGCTGGATGCTATCAGCGACATTACTAGCGTGAGCGAGAATTTTGATGCCATGCCTTCTGGCTCATCAGCAATGACAGTATGGACTGCTCGAATACCATCATTGTTTCTGGACAGTTTCAGCAGGCCTGACCCCAATCAGGACCCGCCTTGCGAACGCACTGCCGAAACGAGCGTCGTGCAGGCTTTGCACCTGATGAATGCGAATAGCCTGCACAAGAAGGTGACGGCTGACCAGGCAAAAGCTGCGAACCTGTCGAAAGACATCAAGAACAACACCGAACTGATCGATGAGATTTATCTGCTGGTATATTGCCGATATCCTGCCGATAATGAACGCAATATTGCCTTGAAACGATATCAAAAACCTGGTGCCTCCCGCAGGCAGGTGACTGAAGACCTCATGTGGGCCTTGGTCAATACTCCCGAATTCCTCTTCAAGGATTAAGACATGGCATTATGGACAAACTGTAATGGCATGAGTCGCCGCGACTGCCTGCAAATCGGGCTGGGAACACTTTTTGGTGGCGGACTGGCAACAGCCTTTCGGGCACAAGCTGCAGCTAAAGGTGCTGGCATTACTGCAACAGCCAAGTCGTGCATTTTGATCTGGATGGATGGCGGGCCGACCCATTATGAAACGTTTGACCCCAAGCCCCTGGCACCCAGCGAAATCCGGGGCGAATTCAACCCCATCGCCACCAAAGTTCCGGGCATCTTCGTTTCCGAACAGATGAAACGGCTTGCGGCAAGCATGGACAAGATCGCTCTCGTGCGCTCCATCCGTCACGATCAAGGCAACCACGGTGCAGGCAACCACTACATGATGACCGGTGCTCCGCCACGCATTCCCGTGGGTTGCGGAGCCTTTGTCAGCTTCCACCCTAGCCTGGGTTCTGTCACTGCTTATGAAAAACGGGCACCGGCTGGTTTGCCTGCTTATTTCTCATTACCTTCGATGTCCCGCTCTGGAGGTCCTAACTTCCTAGGCGCTCAATACGCGCCATTCGTCGTCGATGGCGATCCCAATAATAACAATTTCCGCGTGCGCGATGTCACCATTCCTAATGGTTTGTCAGCTGATCGATTTGGAGAAAGATGCGATATCCGTAAGGAAGTTGATCAATTCCAGCGACTGCTTGACAAAAACAGTTCCGATCCTGCCTTGGGCCTTGATGAACACTACCGCCAGGCACATGAGTTGATGCAATCAAAACAGGCCCAGGCCGCATTCGATATTGGCAAAGAACCACCAACACTACGCGATGCATATGGCCGAAATGCCTTCGGCCAGCGAGCATTACTAGCCCGCCGCCTGGTCGAAGCTGGCGTGCCTTTCATTACGTTATACGATGGTGGTTGGGATCATCATACCAAGCTCTTCGACGCTCTCAAAAAGCGTTTGCCTAGCTGGGATCAGACCGTAGCGACGCTCATCAATGATCTTGACCAGCGGGGCTTGCTGGAAACAACGATGGTAATTGCCCTAGGTGAGTTTGGTCGTACACCGCAGATTAATAAAGATGGAGGTCGCGATCACTGGTCAAACGCCATGAGTGTTTTGTTTGCCGGTGGTGGCACGCCGGGTGGCCAAGTGATTGGTTCTACTGATAAGCAAGGCTACGCAGCTGTCGAACGTGTTCTCTCGCCGGAGAATTTTGCTTCGACGGTTTACACCAAACTGGGCATTGATCCGGAGAAGATACTCTATGCTCCCAACGGAAGGCCATCGCATCTGGTGAGCGATCCGACACCGATTAAGGAATTGATGGGATAGATTGGCTCAAGCCCCTGATGTCCTGCTATTCTTTCTTTTCCAACCACTGAAAGCCTTCGCGCAAGCTCTGGTACATGTTCCCTTTCCAGCCATGTCCGCCCTGATAGGTGATCATGCTTATCTTGGCACCATTTTTTTCCAGGTCCTTCACAGCCTGCTCGGCCATGCGAAATGGGCAAACCCGATCATCCGGAGAATGATAGAGGAAATAGCGATGATTTTTTGCCTGTTTCAGATCGGGCAATTGATCCGGTTTGAAAACTGACATGGCAATAAAAGAACCCTTGACCTGTTTGCTCGTCAGCGAGATGGCATATGCGGCTGGCCCGCTGGAAGACCAGGATAGTGTCAGTACTTTGTCAGGGTTTATTTTGTAACTGGAAGCCACATCACTGATAACTGCTTCCACGAACTCCTCCGTAGTAAACTTCATCCCATTAACCTTGCTTTTGGTTGTTGGCCAGACAATGTTCTGATTCGGAGTCCATTTCACGGCAATGGGTTGGGCCACCACATATCCGGCTGGTATGGAGTTCTTGAATATACGTTTCACAAACGGTACGAATGCTGCATCACCACCGCCACCAGGCATGACTACGATCAAGCCGTACCCATTCGCTGGTTGCCGACTGCCAGCAGCAGGTCCGATCAGCACGTACTTTTTCTTTTCGTCATTGCCTGCTTTGCGCTCCTGTGATTTGACATCAGCCACATCATCTTGTGAATGCAGAAGCGGGGCTGCAACTATCAAGCACACCAATCCAGTCATGAGTCTTTGAAACATGGCTTGAATCTCGTGACAACTACAAGGAATCTCTTCGTTCCCGATCCATTCTAAATCCCAGCGAGCCTTCTGTTAAGCAGCAATTGATAAACAATAACCATATGACAGAAGTTCCATCCTCGAATCGAATTCCCACGTTTCTTTACCTGCTCTTGCTGGCTGGGGTAGTTACGTGTAGCTTTGTCATACCCTGGAACTCCTCGCTGGAACAATCGCAGAGCTTTCTTCACCACATTCGCAACTGGTGTGATGAGAATACAGTTAAAGGACTGGCTTTCTATGGACTGGTGTATGTTTCTTTTACCGGATTCTCATTACCCGGTGCATTGTATCTGACCTTGATCGGTGCCTGTTTATTTGGTTGGTACAGTCTTCCGATCATCAGTTTCACTTCCACCGCTGGCGCTACGATGTCCTGCTGGCTGGCACGCTGGTTATTGCGAGACAGTTTACCAACGAAATATCAAAACCGTTGGAAACACTTTCAGCATGACTTCAAGCGATTTGGCTGGCTCTACCTGCTGGCGATGCGCCTAAATCCAATCATCCCGTTTTTTCTCATCAACCTATTTGTTGGGTTAACACGCATGCCACTCTGGCAGTTCTGGATTATCAGCCAGGTCGGAATGCTGCCCGTCACAGCGATTTATGTCTGGATTGGATCGGAACTATCGCAGGTAGCCAATCTTCGCGAGCTGGTGTCATGGCGATTGTTATCTGCATTGATCGCCAGCTCACTGGTACCCCTTCTGCTTCGCTGGTTGATCGGCAAATGGATGAGAGAAACTTCGATACAACCTGATGACAAGCCATTGTCATTCTGATTCGTATCTTGAGTAGTGTGCAGTTCAATATAAAGAGGGCGAGATGGCTAAGCCACGCATCAGGACTTTTGCAGTATCTCCATCGTTGCCTCCACGTCTGCGGGGACTGGGACGGATTGCCTACAACCTCTGGTGGTGCTGGAATCCGGAAGCGGTCGCTCTTTTTTCGCGCATTGATCCAGATGTCTGGGATCAAGTTGACCATAGCCCGGTTCGCCTGGGCGGCATTGTGTCACAATCGAGACTGAACGAGCTTGCTGAAGATGATGGCTTCCTGGCTCATCTGGATCGTGTCGAATCACAACTAAACGAGTACATGAACAAGCCCGGATGGTTTGCCCAAACTATCAAGAAAGATGATGTCAAAGTAGCCTATTTCTCTGCTGAGTTTGGGATTCATGAAAGCATTCCTATCTATTCCGGCGGATTGGGGCTCTTGGCAGGCGATCATCTGAAATCCGCCAGCGACCTGGGGCTGCCTCTGGTAGGCGTTGGATTGATGTATCGTCAGGGTTACTTCCGACAATACATGAACACCGAAGGCTGGCAGCAGGAAACGTATCCTGAAAATGATTTCTATAACCTCCCGTTGATAGCTGAAAAAGACCAAGGTGGTAAACCACTTTTTGTCACTGTTCCTTTTCCGGGTCGTGAAATTTATGCCAAGGTATGGCGAATTCAGGTAGGCAGGGTGCCTTTATACCTTCTGGATTGCAATGTTCCTCAAAATTCAGAAGAAGATCGGGAAATAACTGCACAGCTTTATGGTGGAGATCTGGAGAATCGGATCAAGCAGGAGCTGGTTCTGGGTGTCGGCGGGTATCGAGCCATTCGTGCCAAAGGATTCAGACCAACGGTCTGTCACATGAATGAAGGCCACTCGGCGTTTCTGGCACTGGAACGCATTCGATATGCCATGGATTTATACGGGTTAGCTTTTACTGAAGCCAAAGAGATGGTTGCCTCGGGTAATGTCTTTACCACACATACACCTGTACCTGCTGGTAATGACCGTTTTCCACCAGCTTTCATTGATAAATACCTGGAATACTATCTTCAAAAGTTGAATTTATCCAAGACGGAGTTGATGGCACTGGGTCGAGAAATCACAACCGATACCCAGGAATATTTCTGCATGACAGTCTTGGCTCTCAAATTGTCGAATGTCAGCAACGGCGTCAGCAAACTGCATGGATCAGTATCCAGACGAATGTGGAAACGTATCTGGCCCGATGTGCCTGAATCGGAATTACCTATCTCGCACATTACCAATGGCGTTCACCATGGATTCTGGATTAATCCTGAACTGGCTCAACTGTTTCGGCGATACCTTGGTTGCAATCCGGCCGAACGACCTTGCGATCACACGTATTGGGACAGAATTAACAAGGTACCCGATGCAGAATTGTGGCGGACCATTGAAAGCAACCGCCAGCAACTGATTATTTTTGCCCGTCTGCGATTACGCAAGCAACTTGAACGGCGAGGAGCTTTACCAAGCGAAATAGCATTAGCCAGTGAGGTACTGAATCCTGACACACTGACGATCGCTTTCGCTCGCCGATCAGCCACTTACAAACGAGGAACGCTGATCTTCCGTGATCTGGATCGACTGAACAGAATTCTCAATAACAAACACATGCCGGTACAGTTGTTGTTCTCAGGCAAGGCTCACCCGCATGACAAGGCCGGTAAGGAATTACTCAAAGAAATGATCCATGTCGCGAAACGCTCGGAGTTCCGACATCGCATCGTGTTTCTGGAAGATTACGACATCAATGTTGCCCGGCATCTGGTGCAGGGAGTAGATATCTGGCTCAATAATCCGCGTCGACCCCTGGAAGCATCAGGCACCAGTGGCATGAAGTGCATTGCCAATGGCGGGCTTCATCTCTCTATTCTGGATGGCTGGTGGGATGAAGGTTATGCTCGCGACAACGGCTTTGCCATTGGCAATGGTGAAGAATATACCGACGTTCAAACAAACGAAGAAGCTCGTCTTGATTACCAGGATGCGGTCGAAAGCCAAGCCCTTTATCACATCCTGGAACAGGAAATTATCCCTCTTTATTATCGCCGTGGTGAAGACGGAGTACCTCACGATTGGCTGCGTATTGTGAAAAATTCGTTCCGTACCCTTTGTCCATTTTTCAACACCAACCGCATGGTGGAAGATTACATCAGACAGGCGTATCTTCCATCGCATGATCGCCACGAAACGTTATTTGCCAATCATCAGCAGGCAGCCAAAGACCTTGCTGTCTGGCGTACGAGGATCGAAAAGAACTGGCCTCGACTTTCGATCACTCAGGTCGAAGCATCAGATACTGGTGAAATGCTGGTTGGAAAGCAATTGGATGTGCGAACAGCAGTAGTATTAAGTGATCTGGTACCAACTGATGTTGAAGTGCAATTGCTACATGGTAAAGTGGATGCGAAGGGACAATTTCTCTCGTTTGATAAAGTTGTGATGAATCAAGCTGAACGAACTCCCGCCGGTGCTATCTGGTTCCAGGGGAGTTTCGTTTGCCAGCAGAGTGGCAACTACGGATTTGCTGTTCGGGTACTACCCAAGCATGAGAACCTGGCATCACCATTTACTACAGGTTTGATTTTGTGGAATTAATCCGGCTGGCTCTGTTCAACCATTTAATCCCATTAGCAGTACGAATATACAAAGAATTACAAAATAGCGGCGAGTGGATTTGAACCACTGACACGCGGCTTATGAAGCCGCTGCTCTAACCCCTGAGCTACGCCGCCTCAAGCACTACTAGCTACAATCCACTAGCTATTAGCTTCTTGAAAGAGGCCCCTCCCGGATTCGAACCGGGGGTGACGGTTTTGCAAACCGTTGCCTTAGCCACTTGGCGAAGGGGCCTGTACGGATTGTTTAGATAGCTATTTCAGCCTCATTAGTCAATTCCTCATCCGTTAACTCGACGTTGAAAATGTGAGACAGGTTCGCACCCTGCAACATGTTCAGTCAAGAGCTGATATCAACCGTAATTAAACTGATTTGGCTGAACCAGATGAATGTCTTCTCTCTCTTTCCATTGAAAGCTGTTTCATATTTACGTTAATCATAGAAAATCGCGATAGAATCAACACTTTCCAGATATTTGCGGGCTGTTCAGCCAGTCCATCTGTTCAGAACCATTGCCAGTAACCGGAATGGGAGTAGACTTGTAAGACATGGTGGGAGTAGCTCAACTGGTTAGAGCGCCAGATTGTGGTTCTGGATGTTGGGGGTTCAAGTCCCCTCTCTCACCCTTTTTCACTCGTAGAAGTTAACGATTCCTAACAATTCGTACGTGACAACTTGATTGTTGTAGAACATGTCACGCATCTATCTTGATAACAATAGTACTACGCCACTGCTTCCCGAAGTCCTGGAAGTCATGCATGAATGTGCTATTCACTATCCCGGCAATCCAGCCAGTGCACATCGCAGTGGTGCAGCTGCACGCAGTAAACTCGAAGAAGCCAGACAGACTATCGCAAATTGTCTAGGTGCATACCCGGATGAAGTAATCTTCACCAGCGGTGCAACTGAAGCGAACAACCTGGCTCTATTTGGATTAACAGCCGACAAGTTCGGCACGCTGATTGTCTCATCCATTGAACACCCATCTATCGTGGAGTCTTGCCGAAGGATGGAGGCACACGGATGGTACATTCTTCCATGGAACATTGATCGGGAAGGGTACGTCTCAGGAATTCGCGATGATATCAAGCCTAATTTGATGACATTGCAGTTGGCAAATCATGAGACTGGTACTGTCCAGAAGATTGCACACTGGCAAACCTGCTTCCCCCATGCACTTTTCCATTGCGATGGCACGCAGGCAGTTGGAAAAATACCAGTGCATTTTCATGAACTGGACATCAACACACTGTCATTCTCTGCACATAAATTTCATGGTCCGGTAGGAATCGGTGCATTACTGGTGAATCGATGCACTACTTTGCAACCTCACAGCTTTGGTGGACATCAACAAAAGGGACTTCGTCCTGGTACCGAATCAGTGGCATTAGCAGTGGGCATGGCGAAGGCATTGGAATTGGCTGTCCATGAATTACCCTTACGCCAAGCCCGTTGCTTGCAGTTGCGTCGCATGTTTCTTCAGCTCTTGCGAGATCATGAAGTCGAATATCAGATCCTTGGCGATTCAGAGCGTGGCCTGGTACACACACTCAATCTGTCCTTTGCGGGATGTGCAAGTGAGTTATTGCTGATCAGACTGGACCTGGCAGGATTAGATTGTTCAACTGGGTCTGCCTGTTCCAGTGGTTCCATGCTGGCCTCGCCCGTGCTTCAAGCCATGAATGTCCCTGAATCGCAATTGAAGTCTTCCATTCGATTCAGCTTGAGTCATCTACTGACTGACGAACAGATATCAGAAGCTGTCATCAGAATTGCACGTGAAGTGAGAGCTCTTCGAGCCGGATAATTTTGTTTCACACTCAAGAGCAAGTCGTGTTACACTTTCACCTCATCTGCACCATTGAGATTTGCCATGAATATCAGAATGCTTAGCCTGCTCTACTTCCTGACTATTCTGCCTGGCGTTGTTGCCCAGGAACGAACCCATCTGATTATTCCAGAAGACTATGCCAGCATGGCTACTGCCACCCAATGTGCGTTGTCGCCAGATGGACAGTTTCTGGCATATGCTGAAGCCCGCTGGCAAATCAGCAGTGATGATCGCAAATCCGATCTCTGGGTGGTTGGTACTTCCCCAGGAAGCAAGCCCATCAGACTTACTTCAGATCGTGCCAACGACCGTGACGTGAAATGGTCTGCAGATGGTCAGAATCTTTATTTCCTGGGTAATCGTAAACGCGAAGGCGAAAAGAAAGCGCCATACGATGGCACAACACAAGTCTGGTGCCTGCCAAGAGTTGGTGGTGAATTGTTTGCTGTTACACGCGTGGAAGGTGGCGTAACCGGTTATGACTTGGCTCGTACAGTTGGTCAATTATTTTACTCTGTTGACTCAAGTGACACAGAACAAGATGATTTCAGCAAGATGCGTTCAAGCCATAGCAAGCTGAACTATGGTCACGGCAAACGAACCATTTCAGAACTCTGGAAGATTGACCTCGCCACCTGGCGAGCCGAGAAAGTACTTGATCAAAAACGGTATCTGCGTGAATTCGCAGTCACGAACGATGGTAAACAGATCGGTCTGCTGACTGCCTACGATGATACAGTCATCAAATCGGAAGGCGAATCACGGTTAGACATTTGGGAGAATGGCAAGGTGACCACTCCCAATACTGATCCATATCGAGCACAAGCTGCTTCACCTCATGCCTGGCTGGAAGGATTAGCCTGGTCCGCGGATGGCAACAAGATTGCCTTCAACGCAATCTTTGATGCATATCCTGCGGAAATCGTATTGGGTGTTCGAAGTGAATCAGGCTGGAACATCAGCTTGATGGAAAGACCAGGCGAAATTCATGTTCATGGCTATGGTTCACCATTGAAATGGCACAGTTCCGGCCAACTCTTCTTTGTCGCAGAGAAGCATGGAAAATCGTTTGTGACCTCTGCTGAGCCAGCAGTTCTCAAGAACGTCAGCACATTAAGTCCACCTGATCGTATGGTTTACTCGTTTGATACTGACGATGCTGGCAAGATTGGCGCATTTATCATGGGTCAATCAAATCAGTTTGGCGACATCTATGTAGCTGAATACCGCCAAAACGCTGAGTTTCGCAAGCTGGTTGAACTCAATCCCCAAACAAAGAACTGGAAATTCCCATTAGTTAAGCACATAACCTGGAAAGCTCCTGACGGTACAGAAGTGGGCGGTGTGCTGGAGATGCCGGTTGGCGCTGAACCCGGTACGAAATTACCGCTGGTAGTGGCGATGCATGGCGGCCCCACGACTTCTTCTAAAGCCGGACTTGAGTTTGACCCTCATAATGGAAAACTCTATTTCTCAGCCAAAGGATATGCAGTACTGCTCCCTAACTATCGAGGTTCAACAGGATATGGCGATAAATTCGTTACTCAGTTAATTGCCAAGGAAAACGAGATTGAGGTCAACGATATCATTGCCGGCGTTGAACAACTGGTACGAGACGGTGTAGTTGATCCGAACCGCGTCGCGGTCATGGGCTGGAGCAACGGTGGTTACTTGACCAATTGCTTCATAACCAGAAACAACTTACCGTTCAAACTCAAGGCAGCCAGTTCTGGTGCAGGGATTCTCGACACTATTATGGAATGGGGTATCAATGATGAGCCTGCGTATCCACGGGTACTGAAGAAAGGCTTGCCTTGGGAAGTTCCGCAGACTTACCATTCCAGTTCTCCTACTTATGGATTAGGTAGGATTTCCACTCCAACCATTATTCATGTTGGCGGCAATGATGTACGTTGTCCTCCTGAACATAGCCGTATGCTCTACCGAGCAATGCGAGAATACGTGAAGGTGCCTGCAGAATTGATTGTTTACCCGAACGAACCACATGGTTTGTCGAAATACAGCCATCGACTTGCGAAGATGCAATGGGACTTGGCCTGGTTTGAAAAGTATCTGAAATAGACAGGTGGAACATGTCCCAACAAGCTGATGTCATTGTTGTTGGTGCTGGCCTGGCTGGTTTGGTTGCTGCGGCAGAAATCGCCGAGGCGGGCAAACGAGTCATGGTTGTTGAGCAGGAATCGGAGCAGAACCTGGGTGGCCAGGCGTTCTGGTCGCTCGGCGGACTCTTCATGGTCGATACACCTGAACAACGGCGTATGGGCATTCGTGATTCCCATCAACTGGCGCTCGATGACTGGCTGGGTACAGCAGGTTTTGATCGACAGGAAGATTACTGGCCACGTGAATGGGCGAAAGCCTACGTTGCTTTTGCTGCTGGGGAGAAACGAAGCTGGTTGCGACAGATGGGACTTCGCTGGTTTCCTGTCGTTGGCTGGGCCGAGCGAGGTGGGTACGGCGGCTGGGGACATGGCAATTCTGTGCCTCGATTTCATCTGACTTGGGGCACTGGGCCTGGTGTTCTTGAACCATTTATTCGAAGAACCAGGGAAGCAGTACAGCAAGGGCAATTGACATTTCACTTTCGTCATCGTGTAGATGAAGTTCTAACAACAGGCAAAACCGTCCAGGGGATTCGAGGGTCTATTCTTGAAGCTAGCCAAGAAGACCGGGGCATCAGCACATCTCGTAAAGTTATTGGCGACTTTGAATTTCGAGCGTCAGCAGTCATCGTCGCATCTGGTGGTATTGGTGGTAATTTTGAATTGGTGAGGAAGAACTGGCCCAGCCGTCTGGGTCGTGCACCACAGTTTATGGTTCAAGGCGTACCCGATTTTGTTGATGGTCGCATGCTGGGAATGACGGAAATGGCAGGTGGTCGACTCATCAACCGTGACAGAATGTGGCACTATACCGAAGGACTGCGAAACTGGAATCCCATCTGGCCCCGGCATGGCATCCGTATCTTGCCAGGCCCATCATCGGTTTGGTTAGATGCTACAGGAAAACGATTGCCTCCACCTCTTTTTCCAGGGTTTGATACGCTTGGGACACTCGAATACCTGATGAAAACGGGGTATGAACACAGTTGGTTCATTCTGAACCAGACAATTATCAAGCGTGAATTCGCCTTGTCCGGCTCTGAACAGAATCCTGATATTACCAACAAGGATTGGAAATCTACTTTGAAACGTGCAGTCAGTAAGTTAGCAACCGGGCCAGTGGAAGCGTTCAAGCAACATGGCCCAGACTTTGTCATTAAGGACAATCTACCCGACCTGGTTGAAGGTATGAATGCTCTCACCGAAACTCGTTTACTTGACCTGGCAACTGTCGAGCGGGAGATACTTACACGAGACAGGCAACTCGATCACCAGTTCGGCAAGGATTTGCAGATAGCAGCCATCAGGCAGGCGAGAAACTACTTTGGCGACAAGATGATTCGAACTGCCAAGCCCGTCAGGATACTGGATCGAAAAGCCGGACCGCTCATTGCGGTCAAACTTAACATCTTGACTCGTAAAACACTGGGTGGCCTGGAAACCAATCTGGATAGCCAGGTTCTTGGACAAGATGGACAACTGGTGCCTGGATTGTTTGCTGTCGGTGAAGCAGCGGGCTTTGGTGGTGGAGGCATGCATGGCTACCGTGCCCTGGAAGGAAGTTTCCTGGGAGGTTGTATTTTTTCAGGAAGAACAGCTGGACGTGCTGCAGCAAAACTGAGTTAGGTCAAGTGGAACAATATAGTATTAACGATGAAACTGAATCCACATGCAAACCTTGAACCAGGCAACAACATTCGAGATAGAACGCAAACAAGGTTTGTGTTGATTTGGCTGATCCTGTTTACATTAACCGGCATAGTGTTGTGCTATTATTATGTGGATCGTGCTTTTGCCAGGTACATTTACGACCATGCAATAAGCAGCTTCACCGTGCTCAAGTGGCTTACTTACCCTCCTCCGGTTATCCAGACATGGTCGCCATTACTGCTGATCATCTGGGTATTTAGACTGGTCTCCGGAAAACCCCGACAGTGGGAAACCATCCTGGCATCCTGCTGTATAAGCATGATTCTTGCTGATCAGTTTCGAGAATCCATTTCCTACATCTTTGGTCGCTACTGGCCCGAAACCTGGATCGACAACAACCCCTCCTTCATTCGTGATGGTGCGTATGGGTTCCATTGGTTCACCACCAGTCATATCTATGGCAGCTTTCCTTCAGGACATGCAGCACGCATGGCAGCGCCAGCTGTCATCACCTGCCTGATGTACCCACGATGGACCTGGCTAGCAATCCTGACCATGGTCGTTACTGCAATCGGCCTGTTGGGTATGAATTATCATTTTGTCAGCGATGTAGTGGCCGGCACATTATTAGGTGGAATGGTGGGTTATTTTACCTTGAAATGCCTGGCGATCATGTCCGCTACTCAGAAGTGATTATTTGTTCTTATTTACTTCCTCCGAAGGCCATTCAATTCGAGATATAAACGTAGCACCTTTTGCACCACGTCGTCTGGCATCATCACTCCAGATTCCTTCCGAAACAGTAACCCATGATTCAGCTGCATTGATGGTACATGCTCCGAAGTTTCCCATCTCACCGCCTCGCTCAGGTATCAGGATTCTTTCGCTCTGTTTGATTACTCTTAAATTCTTCGTATCTACCTTGGCAATAAACAGTGGTGCCCGATTCCTGATAATATGGTCGTTGTTTGCACCGCGCCTGGTATAAACCAAGTACAGATTCTCAGGACTCTGAACCCAGTGCTGCTGTGTGTTGTAACTGCCTAGCTCTGTTCCATCATCGAAGAGCCAGGGGTTGATAGGCGAAAAATGCAAACCATCCTTACTGGTACTCACGTAAGCTCTCAGATCATTTCTCAGTGTGAGATAGTAAGCATTCTGTTGAAAAATAATGGATGGTTCACAGAGCCCGCGAACCACTGGTAGACTTAATCTGTTACCTTGCTGCTTCAATTTCAGGTGATGGCCATCAAATGAAAAGGACATCACTGTCACATGATAAGGCTTATCCGCACTGGTTCCGTGATAAAAAGGCAGGAGCACCGTGCCATCAGGCTGCACATGCCATTGCGAACAAGCACTTCGGGCGAAATTGAAATCCGCATGGTCGGGTACAGGAACGATTTGCCAACTGCTCCACTGTTTGGTCGACGGTTCATAGACAGCGTAGGCCGTTTGATTCGAATGTGGCACATCTTCCAGTTGTTGCCCTTTGGGACTGTAACGCACCTGAGCACCGACTGCGATGACTTTTCCAGTAGGCGCATGCCAGCCCGGTGTAACATCGGCTACTGCAACGGTTACTCCATGCTCTGATTTCACCCAATCAAGTGCAGTTTGTAACTCTGGTTTGGTCCAGGTTTTTCCAGCATCACCTGATTCCATGGTGTACAAGCCAGAGTAATAATCAGAGACTTTCAGGTGTTTCTGCAGTGTTATCAGCCGATGCGTTGGAGATACAGCAACAGCACGCGGGTGATACCAGAGAAATTTACCATCATCATGCTCCAGAATGGGCTGTAGTATGCTTTTCCACTCCAGGTGAGCTTGAGATGCAATGAACAACAGAATGACGTGCAACATGTGGATTCTCGCCGGGAAAGTCAGTTCTGATCGTCTCAAAGCAGTTCATGAAAAGAAAGAGGCTTTCGAGTATCAAACCTTCATGCACTCAAGATATAATTATTAACGGATGATACGTATTCTGCATTGCACGACTATCAGTACTTTCACTTGCCGAGTCACTTGCCATGAGCACTGTATTTTTGAGCTGCCTGTGTTTCCTTGTGTTTGATGGGGATGTACCTGCTCCTCTCGAGACAATGCAAGGCCAGAGCATCTCGATGCATTCTCGAACCAGGAATCAGTTGAGCGTGATAGTCTTCCTTTCTCCTGATTGTCCCGTGTCCAATGGCTATGTTCCGGTTTTATCTCAAATGAGAAAGGACTTTAAGGACGTTGTCTGGCTGATTGTTTATCCTCAAGCCATCTTACCAGAACAGTGCAGAAAACACTGGAAGGAATATGCACTTCCTGAAGATACTTTCTGCGATGTTCAAGGCATTGCAGCAAGACAATTGGCAGTCAGTATGGTGCCTGAAGCTGTTGTGCTGAGAAAAGACGGGTCTGTCGCTTATCGAGGAAGAATTGATGATCGCTACACCAAGCGCGGTGGTTCAGCACGTGTACCACGACAACATGACCTGAAAGATGCACTGAAAGAAGTGCTGGCAGGTCGAACTCCTGCAAAAAGTTATATTGCTCCTGTGGGTTGCCCTCTGCCTGTCGTGTCAGCTGATGCTGGAAAAGTAACAACGGGAAAGATCACATATACCAAACAGGTAGCAAGAGTACTTCAAGATCGATGTGTCAGTTGCCATCGTACTGGTGGTGTCGGGCCATTCTCATTGACTGATTATGCTTCGGCAAAGTCCTGGGCTGCTGACCTTGTCGCATTAACACAATCAGGGCAAATGCCACCATGGAAAGCCGTTCCGGGGCATGGCGAGTTCATGAATGATCGTCGCATGAGCGAAGAAGAAAAGAATATTCTGGCAGACTGGCTTGCTGCTGATTGCCCCCAGGGAGATGAAAAAGATCTTCCTGTCAATCGCATCTTCAATGATTCATGGGTTCAAGGAACTCCGGATGTTATTCTGCAACCTGAATCGAGTTATACGCTTTCAGCTTCGGGTGAGGACGAGTACCGCTGCTTTGTCTTGCCTACCAACTTTACTGAGGACAAATTCATCTCAGGATTCGAAGTGCAGCCTGGCAACCGCAAGGTAGTACACCATGTTCTGCTCTTTATTGACAGTACAGGCTACAGTGAAAAGCTTGATGCGGATGATCCCGGACCAGGCTATAACACGGTTGCTGGCTTCCCCGGGTTCATACCCTCAGGTGGATTGGGTGGATGGGCACCAGGCAACAGTGGGAGACACATGCCGCCTGGTACCGCACGCCTTCTGCCTAAAGGATCGCGGGTAGTCATGCAGGTGCATTACCACAAATCAGGAAAAACAGAAATCGACCAGACCAAGGTCGGGTTTTATTTCAGCAAGGTGCCGGTGACTCGTGGAGTGTTTGACTTAATGGTGTTGCCAGTCCGTGCCAGGTTTGGTGGTTTGAATATTCCCGCTGGCGATGGGCACTATGAATGCAAAGCTTCACTGAAACTCGCAGAAGATTATCTGCTCTACTCAACCACACCACATATGCACCTGATTGGCAGAGACATGAAAGTGGTTGCAACCCTGCCTGATGGCACAAAGAAAAACCTGATCTACATCAACGATTGGGACTTCAACTGGCAGGAAAGCTACCGTTACAAGGAGCCTGTTGCTCTGCCTACGGGTACTCGACTCGATATGGTGGCTCATTTTGATAACTCTTCCAAGAATGCCAGCAATCCGAATGATCCACCCAAAAAGATTGTTTGGGGAGAGCAAACCACGGATGAAATGTGCATTGCTTTTTTCGAGGTCAGTTTTCAGAAAGAAGCCAAAACCGTTGATGAGTTGAAACCGCCCGGGCCTGAATTTTTGATCAGGCAACAGTTGGGACTTCCTCAAAAGAAATAATTCATGGCTATTCACATTGTCCGACTGGGTAGCCCGCGATTACCGAATGAAGGCCTGAGGCTGGGCACCGTTCGCCGAACTCCGCGTGGTGTAACGAAAAGAGATTTCGCCAGGCTGAACTGGTACGATCTCTGGCTACCGCTGCTATCACCGAGTCCAGCCATCATCAAAATGGCACAAGCTGCAGAAACCGATGCTCAATGGAAACACTTTGCGAGAAAATATCGAACCGAGATGAGCAAGGCCGAACCTGCTATGGTGCTTGATCTGCTTGCTGCATTGTCTCATCAAACCCATTTCTCAGTTGGATGTTACTATGAGAATGAATCTCGATGCCATCGCTCCATACTGCGTCAACTACTGAAGGAACGTGGTGCCGAGATTGGATAGAGCATTTAAGGAGTTTTGCTCCATTGTTGCCGATAGACATCTGTTTTCTGTCGTAACTCGGCTGCAAGCTTTTGATGCTGAGCTTGATGTATCAGGTTGTTGACCTGATCAGGGTCCACCTGGTGATCGTAAAGTTCTTCCACTACGGGTTTCTGCTGGAACCAGCGAATGTAACTGTGTCGAGTTGTGCGAACTCCTTCACTCATCGGAATGTTGTCTCGCTTGAAGAGATGTTCATAAAAGAATTCCGTTCGCCAATCATTCGGAACCTTGCCGTCAAGTATTTTCTTGAAGCTTCTGCCTTGCATCGTTTTGGGTACTGGTATTCCTGCCTGATCAAGAAACGTTGGAGCCAGGTCGACATTCAGTGCCATAGCAGTCTGAACTTTACTCTGTGTGGATTTGGGGCTTCGTGGATCAAACACAATCAACGGGACTCTGACGGATGGTTCATAAAGATACCATTTGTCAGCAAAGCCCCGTTCGCCCAGAAAATAGCCGTTGTCACTGGAGAAAATGATTATCGTATTTTCAGCCAACCCTTGAGACTGTAGCGTCTGCCTGATTCTGCCAATAACAAGATCGACACCTGATATCATTCGATAGTAGCCTCGCACCATGTTCTGATATTTCTCGGGCTGATCAAATCGCCAATGAAACCTTACTCGACTTTCTGAGTTCTTCAGAAATGCAGGCTGTTTCTGAAAAAACTTATCATTCATGGTTCGAGGCACTGGGAAATTGGTTGTCTGGTATAGATGATCCACTTCCTGCTGCCAGTAATATTGCCTGGGATCAGCATCTTCGGCATGTGGTGCATTGAAACTGACAGAGAGACAGAATGGCTTGCCTGGAGGAATTGACTTGAGGAAAGTTATGGCATGATCCCCTTCGATGTCAGTCAGGTGCCTGCGTTTGCTATCGGGAAGCTTCTTCCAATAAGGTGACTGATTAAGTGGTACAATGCTGTCAAACAGTTCACTGGTAATCCCCTTCTCTACGGTGACACCCCATTTCCCGACAAATCCGGTGTGATATCCAGCTTTCCGAAGTAAGGCAGGATAACTGTTTCGTGCATGTTCATTGGTGATAGGCTTCGTTCCAAAGCTATAGCCATGTGCCCTTTCATACAGGCCGGTAAGAATACTGGCCCGGCTGGTAGAACAGATTGCTGTTGTTACGAACATATTGGAGAAGCGGATACCATCGTGTGCCAGCGCATCCAAATGTGGAGTCTGTATCAGCGGGTTGCCTGCACAATGCAATGCATCATGCCGTTGATCGTCGGTCAACAGAAAAAGGATATTGGGCGGTTGGGCCTGGGTTAACGCATTGCAGACCGGATACAGCATAACCACCAGACTGAGCACATGACGAATATCAATCATGACTTACCTTCGCAACTGCTCGAAAGACTGCCATGGATCGAGCTTCCATTGAATACAAGCTTCGCAATGCATGCCTTGGACATGGGTTTAACAGGTTCGCGAATCGTGTATCAATGACCAGTTCCCATTCCCTGCTTTCCCCCAGATCAGGAAGATGAAAAGGCATGTCGTTTTCAACAGCATTGAAGATCAGCAGCATGGAAACATCGTGAAGCAACTGACCTTTATCATCCCACTCGTTGTAAAACTCCGATTCCATCAGCATGCCAAAGCACTTGGTCCAGGGATTCCGCCAGTCTTCATCGTTCAGTGGCACGCCATCCCATCGATACCAGACCAGCCCGGCTTTGGCTTGCCGAATAGGACAATCTTGAAAGAAATGCTGCCTGCGGAAAATAGGATGCTCATGATAAAACTGATTTAACTCTTTCAAAAACTGATACATCGCTTTGCCCGAACCACTCATATTCCAGTCAATCCAGGAAATGGCATTATCCTGACAATAAGCATTGTTGTTTCCCTGCCTGGTGTGGCTCATTTCATCGCCTGACGCCAGCATGGGAACTCCCTGCGATAACATCAGCGTGACAAGAAAGTTTCGCTTCATTTTTTCGCGTAACTGCTGCACCTCGGGCGGTGCTAACAATCCTTCAACGCCACAGTTCCAAGAATTATTGTGATCGTTGCCATCACGATTGTTCTCACCATTGGCTTCATTGTGTTTCTGGTTGAACGACACCAGATCATGTAATGTCAAGCCATCGTGGCAAGTTACAAAATTAACACTGGCGTAAGGCCGCTTGCCATGCGCTTCATAAAGATCACTAGATCCTGTCAAACGCAATGCCAGTTCAGGAACCTGTCCCGGATCGCCTCGCCAGAATCGGCGGACACAATCCCGGTATTTTCCATTCCATTCAGCCCAGAGATGCGGGAAACCACCGACCTGATAACCATCTACACCCAGGTCCCACGGCTCGGCAATCAGCTTGGCTTGCGAAATGACCGGATCCTGCAGAATGATATCGAAGAAGGCAGTCAGACGGTTGCCTCCCGTTTCACCACGAGCCAACGCTGGTGCAAGATCGAACCGGAAGCCATCCACATGCATTTCGGTCAGCCAATATCGAAGACTGTCCATGACCAGTTGCATGGTGCGTGGATGCATCAGATTGGGCGTGTTGCCACACCCTGAGTAGTCGAGATACTTGTTTCTGGCATCTTTCTGCAAACGATAGTAGCTGAGATTATCAATCCCGCGAAATGACAAAGTCGGTCCGAACTGATTGCTTTCAGCAGTATGATTGTAAACGACATCAAGAATCACTTCGATGCCTGCCTTGTGCAGTTCACGCACCATGTGTTTGAATTCATTGACTTGTTCGCCATATCGGCCATTGCCATGCTGTGCATAGCGAGACATGGGTGCGAAGAAGCCGATCGTGTTGTATCCCCAATAATTGACCAGATGACGTTCAATCAACGCGGGCTCATCGAAATAATGATGGATGGGCAATAGTTCGAGGGCTGTTACTCCCATCGACCATAAGTGCTTGATCACCGAAGGATGTGCCAGGCCAGCATAGGTACCTCTTAGCTCCGGAGGCACTTCCGGATGTTGAATGGTCAGCCCCTTGACATGGGCTTCGTACAACACCGTCTGATGCCAGGGAATTCGCAGTGGTTTATCATGTCCCCAATCAAAGGTGTTATCCGTCACCAGGCATTTGGGCATGGAACCGGCACTGTCTTCGGTACTGAAGGAAAGATCGCCTTCCGGATGATTCGGAACAAAACCAAAAAGGGACGAATCGTATTTCAAATTGCCAATGATTGCCCTGGCATAGGGATCCAGCAACAGTTTATGCGGGTTGCATCGATGCCCACGCAAGGGATCGTATGGCCCAAATACCCGGTAGCCATACAGTTGGCCGGGCTTGATTCCAGGCAGATACACATGCCAGACATGATCGGTATGTTGTCGTATGGCTATTTGATGAGAAGCAATTGCATCATGAGGCTCATTGAATAGACAGAGCTCCACCGAAGTAGCTGCTTCGGAGAACAGGGCAAAATTGGTTCCCCAGCCATCAAATGTTGCACCTAATGGCGAAGGCTTGCCTAACCTGGGATGTATCATGGAGTCCGTCACGGTACTGAGCCTGTACATTCACATTTGCCGAATTTGTCTGTCATTAATTTGCCTGAAATATCGGCAACGGTGCAGCAGCTTGCGGGCTGGCTGATTGGAAGTTCAATCCCAACAGTGCACTCACCGTGGCAGCAACCTGTGATTGCGTGGTGGCCACCTCTTTTCGCAAACCGAGTGCAGGGGTATCCGGACCAAGCACTCCAATCCAGATAAACTCAGCACCTTCCACTTTTTCACCATGATCCGTCCAGTTGATGCGGGTCATTCCCCGGCCATGATCTGTTGTCAGGATGATGGATGTTTTGTTCTGATACTGAGGCATTTGCTGCAACTTGGCCCACAACTCTGCTAGAAACTTATCTGCCTGGTGTGCTGAATTGAGATATAAATCATAACGCCGTCCATGCCCCCATTCATCCGTTTCACCCAGGCCGATATACATCACCCGTGGTTTATGCTGCTGAAGATAATCGAATGCAGATTCCATAGTTACGAAGTCAAATACATTATCAGGCCAATAGCGAGGCAATCTGTCCATAAACTCGTTCAAGTGCCTCTGCTTGTCAGACAGATTTTTGTCGAGCCGTGGCTGCCAGCCTGCGTGCACGAACAATCCGTTCTTATGTGATCGAAAGATGGATGGAAAAACATCCCACGTGCAGAACGCCGCTACTCTGTTCTTCAACCCAGGCTGCTGATTCAGATATTCGAGGACTGATAGATTCGGGTTTTCTCGCTTGTCGTTCGAATCGATACGCTGATCAGCGACTCCACAGAATAATTCACTGTAGCCTGGATAGGAAAATTTTAAACCATTAGTGCTTTTGCAATGTGCTTTGCTGGACGGATCACCAAATAGTTGTCCTTGTTTTGCCATGGTTCCCCATACGAAAGGTAAAAGCGCCTCTCGTCGCTCCTGTGCTTTTTCTCTCCAAAACTGATTCTTCAATCCAGGAATATCTTTTACACCTCCATTCTGCTTATCCATCAGTACTTCATCTGCTCCCGAGAACATTTCCTGCCAGCGGAAGCCATCCCAGGTAATGACAATCACATTCTCGGTTTTTCCCGTATTGTTTTGTGCGACTGCACACGCATGAATCGAAGCGAGCATCAAAACCAAGCCTATCAACGCTTTCATTACCTTCCCCCGTTTGTCAGAGCATGACACTGTACCGCAAGTATCCATCTTGAGCAAACAACTTAGAGCATCTAACAAAAAGAACATTAGAGGAAATAGCCGCAGATGACGATGCACCCGAGTAGCATGAACGCTTCGTGGATGTCATCGCGTCGTTCATAGCGAACCCGTAAGCGTCGAAATTGATGTAGCCAACTGATG